>JAHHSE010000008.1 GCA_020025395.1 Oscillospiraceae bacterium | reverse complement strand
GAACAGGAGAGAGGTGTTAATGGAGGCAATTACATCGGCCAGAGGTTCGGCAAAGAAGGTGGCCTCCGCCCCAAAGAGAAAGGGGAGAAGGAAGAGGCCGGCGGTGAAGATTCCCTTTCGGAACAGGGAGCAGAAGAGGGCTGTCCGCACCTGTCCCAGGGCGGTGGTCTCATCCACCAGGGGATATTGAACCGCCAAAAAGAGGATGCCCAGGGTGAAGATTTTGATCAAGCGGACGCTTCTGGCCGCCAGCTCGGCGTTCTGGGTAAAGAGCGCAACAAAGAGGGGGGAGAACAGATGAGTGATGAGGAGCATGAGGGCGCAGAAGGTGAGGCAGAGGCCCACGATGTACTTCATGGCTTTTCGAATCCGGGGGATCTGACCTGCCCCGTAGTTGAAGCTGATGATGGGCTGACACCCCAGAGTAGCCCCTCCCATGGGCATGGTGATAAGGAGGAAATAGCTCTGGACGATGGTGGCGCAGGTCACCAGGGCATCCCCGTCCCGAGGTCCGCCATATCGCTGTAAAAGGGCGTTTAGGATGATGAGGAGAACGCTGTCAGTGGCGATGATGAGGAAGGGGGAGAGGCCGAAGGTGAGGGCCTGTCTCCCCACCGACCAGGAAAAGGAGCGTTTTCTCAGAGGGATCGGGGTCTTGTTCCGCAGCAGAGCCCAGAAGACGAAGATACAGGAGGCGCACTGGGAGAGGATGCTGGCCAGGGCGGCCCCGCCCACCCCCATATCCAGGAGAAAGATGAAGACGGGGTCCAGCAGGATGTTCATCACCGCCCCCAGCATTACGGTAGCCATCCCCAGACCGGAGAAGCCCTGGCAGATGAGGAAGCTGTTCATCCCGGTGGAGAGAAGGGCAAAAAGGGTGCCCGTGAGATAGATGGTGAGATATTGATCCGCATAGGGGAAGGTGACGGAACTGGCCCCAAACCACATGAGAAGGGAATCCTTCAGCAGAAGGAAGAGGGCGGTGAGGGCCAGGGAGAGGGCGGACAGGATGAGAAAGCAGTTCCAGAGGATGGTGTGGGCCGCTTCCTTTTTCCCCTCCCCCATCCGCATGGCCATAATGGGGGAGCCACCCAGCCCCACCAGGGAGGCGAAGGAGGCCACCAGAGTGACAATGGGGCCGCAGACTCCCACCCCGGCCAAAGCCGCATCCCCCACCTCCGGGATGTTTCCGATATACATCCGGTCCACAATGGAATAGAGTACACTCACCAGCTGGGCCAGCATGGTGGGGATGGCCAGCTTTAACACCAGGGGGAAAATCGGGTCCCGCCCCAGATTGTTGGTCCGTTTCATCCTGTTTCCTCCCGTCCTCGCAATCGGTGATAATCATAGCATATTCCATGGACAGTGACAAGAGAAAAAGAAATTAGCACTCTAAGGAAGAGAGTGCTAATATTTACAAATCGTTCATACTTTTTGAAGGGAAAAAGCCTATACTAACATTCAGAAAACAAAGTTTCGTCATGTTAGGAGTGAACTGGTATGAATGTGAACAAACTGACGCAAAAATCGGCGGAGGCCGTCCGGTCGGCTCAGGAGCTGGCCATCCAGTATGGGAATCCCCAGATGGAGCAGGCCCATCTGCTCTGCGCCCTGGTTTTTTCCGAGGATGGCTTGATCCCTCACCTTCTCACCAAGATGGGGCTGACGGTGGAATCCTTTAGGGCGGCCGCAGGGGCGGAGGTGGAAAAGCTGCCCAAGGTCTCCGGTGCCCGTCAGGCGGATAAGATGTATATCTCTCAGGAGGTGGACCGGGCCCTGAACGCCGCGGAGGAGCAGGCCGAGGCCATGAAGGATTCCTATACCTCGGTGGAGCATCTCTTCCTGGGGCTTCTGCTCCAGGCGGATTCAGGGCTTAAAAAGCTTTTCCAGACCTATCAGATCACGGTGGAAAAGGTCATGCAGGCCCTGGCCGCGGTGCGGGGCAATCAGCGGGTCACCTCGGACAATCCGGAGGAGACCTATGAGGCCCTGAAAAAGTACGGCACCGATCTGGTGGAGCGGGCCAGACAGAACAAGCTGGATCCGGTCATCGGCCGGGACGACGAGATCCGAAATGTCATCCGAATCCTGAGCCGAAAAAGCAAAAACAACCCCGTCCTCATCGGGGAGCCGGGCGTGGGCAAGACCGCCATTGCCGAAGGGCTGGCCCAGAGGATTGTCAAGGGAGATGTGCCCGGCTCCCTGAAGGATAAGACCATCTTTGCCCTGGATATGGGCGCTCTCATCGCCGGTGCCAAATACCGGGGGGAGTTTGAGGAGCGGCTGAAGGCGGTGCTGAACGAGGTCAAGAAGAGCGAGGGAAGGATTCTCCTCTTCATTGACGAGCTTCACACCATTGTGGGGGCGGGCAAGACAGAGGGGGCCATGGACGCGGGCAATCTGCTCAAGCCCATGCTGGCCAGAGGGGAGCTGCACTGCATCGGCGCCACGACGCTCAACGAGTACCGACAGTATATTGAAAAGGATGCCGCCCTGGAGCGTCGGTTCCAGCCCGTCATGGTCAGTGAGCCGACCCTGGAGGATACCATCGCCATCCTCCGGGGGCTGAAGGAGCGGTATGAGGTGTTCCACGGAGTGAAGATTACTGACAGCGCCATGATTGCCGCCGCCACCCTCTCCAACCGCTATATCACGGACCGTTTCCTCCCGGACAAGGCCATCGACCTGGTGGATGAGGCCTGTGCCCTGATCCGCACCGAGATGGACTCCATGCCCACCGAGCTGGACATCATCCAAAGGAGAATCATCCAGTTTGAAATTGAGGAGGCCGCCCTCAAGAAGGAGACCGACAAAATCTCCCGGGAGCATCTGGCGGAGATCCAAAAGGATCTGGCGGAGATGCGGGAGGAATTTAAGGCAAAGAAGGCCCAGTGGGACAATGAAAAGGATTCCATCGGCAAGGTGCAGAAGCTCCGGGAGGAGCTGGAGTCCGCCAACGCCCAGCTGGAGGAGGCCCAGAGAAGGTATGATCTGGAGAAGGCGGCCCAGCTCCAGTATGGGCGGATCCCGGAGCTTCAGAAGGCTCTGGCCGCTGAGGAGGAAAGGACCGGAGAGCAGAAGACTTCCCATCTTCTGCGGGACCGGGTTACCGAGGAGGAGATCGCCCGAATCATCCAGAGGTGGACCGGGATTCCCGTGAGCCGTCTGATGGAGGGGGAGCGGGAGAAGCTTCTGCATCTGGAAGAGATCCTCCACAAGCGGGTGGTGGGTCAGGATGAGGCGGTCCGTTTGGTTTCTGAGGCCATTCTCCGCAGCCGGGCCGGGATCGCCGACCCCAATAAGCCCATTGGCTCCTTCCTCTTCCTGGGTCCCACCGGCGTGGGCAAAACCGAGCTGGCAAAGACTCTGGCGGAGGCCCTCTTTGACAGCGAGAAAAATCTGGTCCGTATTGACATGAGTGAGTATATGGAGAAGTTCTCGGTCTCCCGCCTGATCGGAGCACCTCCCGGATATGTGGGCTATGAGGAGGGCGGTCAGCTCACTGAGGCCGTCCGCCGTCAGCCCTATTCCGTCCTCCTCTTTGATGAGGTGGAAAAGGCCCATCCGGATGTGTTTAATATTTTACTGCAGGTATTAGATGACGGAAGAATTACAGATAGTCAAGGCCGCACCGTGGATTTCAAGAACACCATCATCATTTTGACCTCCAATCTGGGCAGTCAGTTCCTGTTGGACGGGATTGATGACAGCGGAGAGATCACCGAAGAGGCCCGGAGCCAGGTGAGTGAGCTGCTGAAACGGTCCTTCCGTCCGGAGTTCCTCAACCGTCTGGATGAGATTGTGTTCTATAAGCCCCTGACCCGTGAAAATGTGGGACACATCATCGATCTCCTTCTGGCAGATCTGAACCGCCGACTGGAGGACAAGGATTTGAAGGTGTCCTGTACGGAAAGGGCCAAGGACGCCATTTTGGAGGAGGCTTACGATCCCCTGTATGGGGCCCGTCCGCTCCGCCGCTATCTCCAGCACACCGTGGAGACCCTCCTCTCCCGGAAGATGATTGCCGACGAGATCGCTCCCGGGTCCCGAATTCTGGTGGACTGGGAGAACGGAGCCATGACCCTTCGGGCAGGGCCATCTTCCTCGGAATAAAAACGCCGAAAGAAAAAAGACAGGCGGGAGCAGCAGCTTGCTCCCGCCTGTCTTTTTTCTTTTGGGAAAGGGGTTACAGATAGGTTTGGGCCAGGGCCTGAAAGGCGGGAAGGGAGCGAAGGATACGCTCTGTGGGGACACAGTAGGAGATCCGCATATGGCCGGGACAGCCAAAGCTGCTGCCGGGGACCAGAAGGAGATCGAATTTCCTGGCCCGCTCACAAAAGGCCCCGTCGTCCTCCTCCAGGGTCCGGGGAAAAAGATAGAAGGCCCCCTGGGGAGGTACGCAGGAATAGCCATAGGACCGGAAAGCCTCCAGAAGGAGGTCCCGGTTTTTGGCGTAGACCGAAAGATCGGCGGTATACCCGGTACACCGTTCCATGATTCGCTGAAAGAAGGTGGGGGCGCAGACATAGCCCAGGGAACGGGCTGCCCCGGCAACGGCGAAGGAAAGACGCTTGGCGTCAGGGGATGCGGGGGGGATGAGCAGATAGCCAAAGCGGTCCCCGGGGATGGAGAGAGACTTGGAATAGGAGTAACAGACCAGAGTGTCCCGATAGAGGGCGGGAAGCCAGGGGACCTCCGCGCCGGGGTAGACAATCTCCCGATAAGGCTCGTCCGAGAGGAGCCAGATGGGATGCCCGTACGCCTCACTTTTGGCGGTGAGCAGGTCGGCCAGCTGCTTGCAGGTCTCAGGGGAGTAGACCGCCCCGCTGGGATTGTTGGGGGAATTCACCACGACCCCTTTGGTGTGGGCATCTATGGCCCGATCCAAGGCGTCAAGGTCGATTTGGAAGTCCCGGGTCCTGGGAGGGACCACGGTCATCTTTGCCCCGGCAGCCTGGAGAAAGACCTGATATTCCGGGAAATAGGGGGCCAGGACCACAAAGGAGTCTCCGGGACAGGTGAGGGCCTTGAAGGCACAGCACAGGGCGGCGGCCGCCCCCATGGTCAGATAGAGGTCGTCAGGAGAGTAGGGCAGGGAGAATCGGGCGGTGAGATCCCGGGCGATGGCGGCCCGGACGGAGGCATCCCCCTGGGCGCTGGTGTAGGAGTGGAGGGCGGCCGGGTCGCAGGTGGAGAGAAGCTCTGCGGCGGTCTCGGTCACGATACGGGGAGGGGGAGCGCTGGGGTTTCCAAGAGAGAAGTCAAAGACATTCTCCGCCCCGATTTCGGCGGACCGACGGGCCCCGAACTCAAACAGCTCCCGAATGACCGAGCGGGTGCTTCCCAGCCGGACCATCTCCTCGGAGAGAGGGGTCACCGGGCGGCCTCCAGGTCGATGCAGACCCGGTCGGTGAGACAGTCCTTCATCCGGGTGCGGAAGGCCATGTGCAGGGGATGGGTATAATAATTTTTGAGGGCGGTCCAGGAGCTGAACTCACAGTACAGGCCCAAATCATGGGTCCCGGCTCCCAGATCGGCATCCACCTCCGCATAGTCCAGGCCGTCGATTTTTTCCACCATGTCCCGGAAGCTTTGCTGAACAGCCGCCACCACAGCGAGGGAATCGCTGACAGCGGGGGTATAATTCCAGAAAATCATGTGACGAATCATCCATAGGACCTCCTTAGAGAAACATTGTTGTTTATTTTATCATAAAGATACAGGGGATGGGAGAAACAAATTATACAAATTCCTCAAGGAAAAATCCAATATTTCCGGCGAAAAATAATTGGGAGTTGGAAGGAAAATTGCTTATCCCTCAGACCACGGGACGAATCCACTTACGGCTGAAGAAGTACCAAAGGCCTGGAAGGGTCTTCACCAGGGCATCCAGGAGAGTGATGCTTCCATAGACCCAGAGGAAGGGGAGCTTCAGCCAGAGTCCGGCAATCAGGGCCAGAGGGATTCCGCAGACCCAAATGCCGATCCCGTCCAAAATGGCGCCGGATTTCACATCCCCGCCTGCCCGGAAGATCCCCATAATGAGGATGAAGGGGAGATAGCGGACCAGATAGGTGAGGGAGATCACCACCAGAAGGCCCACGATCAGGTCGTTTACCTGGGGCGGCTGGGCATAGACCGCGGCCAGGGGGTGGCGGAAGAGGATGAGAAGGATCCCAAGGACCCCGCCCAGGATAGGGGTCCAGCAGAGGAAGGTCCTGCCCTCCTGATAGGCCTCCTCCAGCTCCCCGGCCCCCACCCGTTTGCCCACGATGGCGGCGGTGGCGTGGCTGAGGGCTATGAAGGCGGTGACGGCGAAGCTGTCCAGAGTGCGGAAGGCGGTGAGGGCGGCAAATTCCCGGGTACCGATGTGCCCGTAGATCATATTTAAGATGGTGGTGCCGATTCCCCATAGGGCCTCATTGATCAGGACAGGGGCAGAGAGCCTGAAATACCGAAGGGCGAAGGGGGTGGAGAAGGAGAAAAGCGCCCGAACTCTTGCCACCGCCAGGGTGCGGAAGAGAAGGCCCAGAAGAAGCATGAGGGCCAGATTGACCCATCCGGAGATGGCAGAGCCGATGGCGGCCCCGGCAATGCCCAGACGGGGGAAGCCAAAATGACCGAAGATCAGGGAATAGTTGAGAAAGATATTGGCAGCCACCCCGGCCAGAGAGCCGATCAAAGGGATGTAGGCCCGTTCGGTGGAGCGGAGGAGGGTGCCCACCACCATGGACAGGGCCATGGCGGGATAGGTGAGGCCGACAAATTGCAGGTAGGGGGCGGCTTCGGCGGCGGAGGAGGCATCACTGGTAAAGAGGGCCAGGACCAGCCCGGGCTGGAAGCAGGTGATCAGAGTGGCGGTCAGAGAGATGAGGGTGGCGGCGGCGAGGGCCAGGCCATAGGCGTGATGGATGCCCTGCCGATCCTCCGCCCCCCAGTACTGGGCAAAAAAGATGGCGGCCCCGGAGGTAAGTCCGAAGATCAGCACATTGATGAGGTTGTTCCAGGCCGCTCCATAGCCCACAGCCGCCAGGGCATTGGGACCCAGCTGTCCGATCATCAGGGTATCCACCAGGGAGAAGGAGGAGGTGAGGAGCTCCTGCCCCATGACAGGGAGGGCGATGGACAGGGCTCTGCACAAGAAGGACGGGGTGCCGAAGTAGGTTTGAAGACGGCACATAAAAAGGCTCCTTTCCTAAATATTCTGATTATTTGAGCTTCATCCTAACACAGTTTTGTGAGAAAGACAAGATAAAGAGATGGATCTTGCCCGGCGTTTCCGCTCTTGTACCCAGGGCGGTAAAGTGGTATAATATTCAGGCTTTAAAATAAAAAAGGGGCGGTATCACAATGACATATCAAGAAGCGTTTATCACCTTTATGGTTCGGTCCGGGGTCCTTACCTTTGGGGATTTCACCACCAAGTCGGGACGCAAGACCCCTTACTTTATCAACACGGGAAATTATAAGACCGGAGCCCAGGTCAGCCAGCTGGGAGAGTATTACGCCGCCTGCATTCAGGAAAATCTGCCCCAGGGCGTGGACTGCCTGTTCGGCCCGGCCTACAAGGGGATCCCCCTCGCGGTGGCCGCCGCCTCCGGCCTGTATCGGAAGTATGGGAGAGATCTGCCCTACTGCTTCAACCGGAAGGAGGTCAAGGACCATGGGGAGGGCGGCTCCATGGTGGGATATCAGCCCGGGAATGGAGATCGTGTGGTAATCGTGGAGGATGTGGTGACCGCCGGGACCGCCGTGAGGGAATCTCTGGCCCTGTTCCGGACTCTGGGAGATATGAAGGTGACCGCTCTGATCGTCTCGGTGGATCGGATGGAGCGGGGCACCCGGGAGTGCTCCACCCTGGACGAGCTGCGACAGGACTACGGCATCGCCGTCTATCCCATTGTGACCGTGCGGGAAATCATGGATTTCCTCCACAACCGCCCCATTGACGGAACCGTCTTCGTGGATGACGAGATGAAGGGCCGGATGGAGGCCTACCTGTAGGACTATGGGGCCCGGTAATCCGCACAGCGGCCACCGAAAGCGGCTGACGACGGCATTTCGGGCCAGAGGCTTCGAGGGTTGGAGCGATCACAGGATTCTGGAATTTTTGCTGGGTTTCGCCATCCCGCAGGGAGATACCAATCCCCTGGCCCATCGACTCATCGATCGGTTTGGAGATCTGTCCGGAGTTCTGGACGCCCCCATCGAGATCCTCCTTACAGTGCCGGGGATCGGGGAGCATTCCGCGGTTCTTTTGAAGGCCATCCCCCAGGTGACCGGACGGTATTTGAGCCAGGTGACGGGGACCCAGGAGACCGCCAGCAGAGTGATGGACTATTACCGTATTCTGATCCCATATTTTATGGGGGCCACCCAGGAGCGGCTCTGTGCCCTCTCTCTGGATGGCCGGTCCAAGCCGCTGGGGGTGGATGTGCTGGAGGAGGGGGAGACCAATCTGGTCAAATTCAGCCCCCGCAGGGTTCTTGCCCCCATCCTGGCCAGAAATGCCGTGGGGGTGGTCCTGGCCCACAACCATGTGGGGGCTTATGCCTATCCCTCTGTCGCGGATAAGGCAGCCACCAAGGAGCTGGAGGCCCTCTTTGCCACGGTGGGGGTGGTGCTGGTGGACCACCTGATCCTGTCGGGAGAGGAGGTCATCTCCTTCCGGGAGAGCAACCTTCTGGGCAATCTGTAAAAGTAAGGGTTGAAATGGCACATTTGTTTCTATATAATAAGGAAAGAACAGTTGTTTGACAGGGGGGAGAAGGATGCCGGAATTTGAAGTGGTGAGCGCCTATCAGCCGGCGGGGGATCAGCCCCAGGCCATCGAGGCGCTGGCGGCCGGAATTGAAAACGGACTGAGTGAGCAGGCCCTGCTGGGGGTCACCGGATCGGGAAAGACCTTTACCATGGCAAAGGTGATCGAGCGGGTCCGGCGGCCCACCCTGGTCCTGGCCCACAATAAGACCCTGGCGGCCCAGCTCTGCGCGGAATTTAAGGAGTTTTTTCCCAACAATGCGGTGGAGTATTTCGTCTCCTACTACGACTACTATCAGCCGGAGGCCTATATCCCCCACACCGATACCTTCATTGAAAAGGATTCCGCTGTCAATGATGAGATTGAGCGTCTGCGCCATTCCGCCACCGCCTCCCTGTCGGAGCGGAGGGATGTGATCGTGGTCTCCTCGGTCTCCTGCATCTATGGATTGGGAGACCCCATCGACTACGCCAACATGGTGATCTCCCTCCGTCCCGGCATGGAAAAGAAACGGGATGACCTGCTCAAAAAGCTGGTGGAGATCCGCTATGAGCGCAATGATATCGCCTTTGACCGAAATATGTTCAGGGTCCGGGGGGATACGGTGGAGATTTTTCCGGTCTACTCCCACGACACCGCCATTCGGGTGGAGTTTTTCGGGGATGAGATTGACCGGATCAGTGAGATCAGCGTGGTCACCGGAACCCCCACACGGGTCCTCAACCATGTGGCCATCTACCCCGCCAGCCACTATGTCTCCACCCCGGAGAAGATGGCGGCCGCTGTCCAGGAGATCTATCGGGAGCTGGAGGGGCAGGTGGCCTTTTTCGAGAGCAATCAGATGCTGGTGGAGGCCCAGAGGATCAAACAGCGCACCATGTATGATGTGGAGATGATCCAGGAGCTGGGCTACTGCACCGGGATCGAAAACTACTCCAGGGTCATCGCGGGGCGTCCGGCGGGGTCACCTCCCATGACCCTTTTGGATTATTTTCCCAAGGACTTTCTCCTCTTCATCGATGAGAGCCATGTGACCCTTCCCCAGGTGCGGGCCATGTACAACGGGGATCGGGCCAGAAAAAACAGCCTGGTGGATTACGGCTTCCGCCTTCCCTGCGCCTATGACAACCGCCCCCTGAAATTCGAGGAGTTTGAGGCGCGGATCAACCAGGTGGTCTATGTCTCGGCAACCCCCGGCACCTATGAGCGGGAGCGGTCCGGTCAAATCGTGGAGCAGGTGATCAGGCCCACCGGACTGCTGGACCCCCGAATCGAGGTTCGGCCTGTGGAGGGACAAATCGATGATTTGATTGAAGAGATCAATGGGCGCATCCCCAAGAAGGAGCGGGTCCTGATTACCACCCTCACCAAGAAGATGGCGGAGGACCTTACCGATTATCTCAAGGACGCGGGGATCAAGGTCCGGTATATGCACCACGACATTGATACCATACAGCGGCAGGAGATCATCCGGGATCTGCGGCTGGGGGTCTTTGATGTGCTGATCGGAATCAACCTGCTTCGGGAGGGGCTGGACCTTCCCGAGGTGAGTCTGGTGGCCATTCTGGACGCGGACAAGGAGGGCTTCCTCCGCAGTGAGACCTCCCTGATCCAGACCATCGGCCGTGCCGCCCGGAATGCCGACGGCCTGGTCATCATGTACGCCGATCGGATGACCCCCTCCATGCAGGCCTCCATTGGGGAGACCGAGCGCCGCCGGCAGCTTCAGGATGCCTATAATCAGGCCCATGGAATCGTCCCCAAAACCGTGATCAAATCGGTGCGGGATCTCATCGAGATCTCCAAGGACGCCACCGAGGACGGAAAGGTCTACGAGGGGAAGACCCTGACCAGGGCCCAGCGAATGGAGGCCATTGAAAAGCTGGAAAAAGAGATGAAGGAGGCGGCAAAAATGCTGGAATTTGAATATGCCGCCCTGCTTCGGGACCGGATCATTAAGCTGAAGGGAGAAAATTGAGCCTGTCCCTTTCCGGCGGGTTCAAAATCCGGCCCCTTCCGGCGCTTTCCAAAGAAGAGAAGAGGAGACATCAAACATGGAGTATGCAGAACTGGGGAGAACCGGGCTTTCCTGTGCCGTGATCTCCTTTGGCGGCATTCCCATACAGCGGTCCGACGCCGCCAATACCATGGCGGTGGTGGACGCTCTGGAACGGCATGGGATCAACTATATTGACACCGCCAGAGGGTATACCGTCTCGGAGGCGTATCTGGGCAAGGCGCTGAAAGGCCGTCGGGAGAAATTCGTCCTGGCCACCAAGTCCATGAGCCGGGATTATGAGACCATGAAGAGGGACATTCAGATCAGCCTGAAAAACCTCCGGACGGACTATATCGATGTCTACCAAATCCACAATCTGCCCCTCAGGGACTTTTCCACGGTCTTCGGACCGGAGGGGGCCTGCAAGGCTCTGAAGGAGGCCAGGGAGGCGGGGCGGATCGGACACATCGGGGCCACCGTCCACAGTCTGGATGCTTTGAAGGCGCTGGTGGAACACCATAGCCGGGAGATTGAGACCGTGATGTTCCCCTTTAATATTGTGGAGCTTCATGGAGAGGGGGTTCTCCGTCAGGCACGGGAAAAGGGAATGGGGACCATCGCCATGAAGCCTCTGGCCGGGGGAAATCTGGAGGACTGGGACCTGGCCCTCCGCTTCCTTGCGGAGGCCGGGGTCTGCGACATTGCCATTCCGGGGATGGGCTCGGTGGAGGAGGTGGAGCGCAACGCCCGTGTGGCGGAGCATCTCACCCCGCTCACCCAAGAGGAAAAGGCCAGATGTGAAGAGATCAGGAAGGAATTAGGGGGCAGCTTCTGCCGCCGGTGCAATTACTGCGCGCCCTGCACCAGAGGAATTGACATTCCCGGAACCTTCCTCATGGTGAACTATCTGAGAAAATACGGCCTGTCCGACTGGGCTAGGGAGCGGTATCGGGGCATGGCCCATCACGCCGGGGAATGCGTCCGATGCGGGGTGTGTGAGACCCGCTGTCCCTATGACCTGCCCATTCGGACCATGCTCAAAGGGGCGGCGGAGGACTTTGGATACTAAGGGTCCATCCCTGACCGTGGAAACGCAAAAAAGGAGAACATCTATGCTCGACCATATTTTTGTCAAAGGCGCCAGAGAAAACAACCTGAAAAACATCGATGTGGAGATTCCCCGTGACAGGCTGGTGGTCCTCACCGGACTGTCCGGCTCTGGAAAATCCTCCTTGGCCTTTGAGACCATTTACGCAGAGGGCCAGCGCCGCTATGTGGAAAGTCTCTCCTCCTATGCCCGAATGTTTCTGGGTCAGATGGAGAAGCCGGATGTGGATTATATTGACGGCCTCTCTCCCGCCATTTCCATCGATCAGAAGACCACCTCCAAAAACCCCCGGTCCACCGTGGGAACGGTGACGGAGATTTACGACTATCTCCGCCTTCTCTGGGCCAGGGTGGGGACTCCCCACTGTCCCAGCTGCGGAAAGGAGATCCGTCAGCAGACCATCGACCAGATTATCGATCAGGTCATGGCCTTTCCGGAGGCTACCCGGATTCAGGTCATGGCCCCGGTCATTCGAGGGAAAAAGGGAGAACACGCCAAGATTTTTGAGGATGCCCGGAAATCCGGCTATGTCCGGGTCCGGGTGGACGGCTCCATGTATGAGCTTACCGAGGAGATCAAGCTGGATAAGAACAAGAAGCACCACATTGATGTGGTGGTGGATCGGCTGGTCATCAAGGAGGATGTGGTCCGACGGCTCACGGATTCCGTGGAGACCGCCTCCGCCCTGGCGGGGGGAATTGTCCTCTTCAACATTGTGGGGGAGGACAGAGACATCCTCTTCTCCCAGAACTATGCCTGTGAGGACTGCGGGGTTTCCATCGAGGAGCTGACCCCCCGGATGTTCTCCTTTAACAATCCCTTTGGAGCCTGCCCCACCTGCACCGGGCTGGGCTCTCAGCTGAAGGTGGACCCCGCCCTCCTGATCCCCAACCCGGACCTCTCCATTCTGGAGGGCGCCATTACCGCCTCCGGATGGAACAACATCAAGGGGGACGGAATCTCCCGAATGTATTTTGACGCCCTGGCCAAGCGCTATGGGTTTAAGCTCAGCACCCCGGTGAAAAAGCTGCCCCCTCAGGTGCTGGACGTGATTCTCTATGGGACCAGGGGGGAGAAGCTGAAGCTGACCTATGAGAGGGAAAACGGAAAGGGGAGTTTTCAGCAGGCCTTTGAAGGAGTGGTCAACAATCTGGAGCGCCGCTACCATGAAACCCAGTCGGATTCGGTCCGCCGGGAGCTGGAGGAGTGTATGTCGGAGCGTCCCTGCCCGGACTGCGAAGGGAGGCGGCTGAGAAAGGAATCCCTGGCGGTGACCGTGGGGGGGATCTCCATTGACGACTTCTGTCAAAAGTCTGTGACCGATGCTCTGGCCTTTTTGGATACCCTGAAGTTCAGTCCCACCCAGTGGATGATCGCGGAACGGATCATCAAGGAGATTAAGGAGCGGCTTGGCTTTCTCAGCTCGGTGGGCCTCCAGTATCTCACGCTGTCCCGTCAGGCCGGGACCCTGTCGGGAGGGGAGAGTCAGAGAATCCGGCTGGCCACCCAGATCGGCTCTTCCCTCATGGGGGTGCTCTATATTTTGGACGAGCCCTCCATCGGCCTGCACCAGAGGGACAACGATATGCTCCTCGCGACCATGAAGCGGCTGCGGGATCTGGGCAATACCCTTTTGGTGGTGGAGCATGATGAGGACACCATGCGGGCCGCCGACTATATTGTGGATATCGGCCCCGGCGCGGGAGTGCATGGGGGGCAGGTGGTGGCGGCGGGGACCGCACAGGAGGTTATGGATACCCCCGGCTCCATCACGGGGGACTATCTCTCAGGCAGAAGAAAGGTCCCTGTGCCGGAACACCGCAGAGCGGGCAACGGCTCTTTCCTCACCGTCCGGGGGGCGGCGGAGAACAATTTGAAGCACATCGATGTTTCCATCCCCCTGGGGACCTTCACCTGCGTCACAGGGGTTTCCGGTTCGGGAAAATCCAGCTTTGTCAACGAGATTCTCTATAAAAAGCTGGCGGCGGAGCTGAACCGGGCCAAGGTGAGACCGGGAAAGCATGACGGAATCGAGGGGCTGGAGCATTTGGACAAGGTCATCGACATTGACCAGTCCCCCATCGGCCGGACCCCCCGCTCCAACCCGGCCACCTATACCGGCCTGTTCAACGACATTCGGGAGCTGTTTGCCGCCACCCCGGATGCCAAGAGCCGGGGATACAGTCCGGGGCGTTTTTCCTTCAATGTACGGGGAGGACGGTGTGAGGCCTGCGCCGGGGACGGTCTTCTGAAAATCGAGATGCACTTTCTTCCCGACATCTATGTTCCCTGTGAGGTCTGCAAGGGAAAGCGGTACAATCGTGAGACTCTGGAGGTCCGATATAAGGGGAAGAATATCTATGAGGTGCTGGAGATGACGGTGGATGAGGCCATGCCCTTCTTTGAGAACATCCCCCGCCTGTATAATCGGCTTCGCACCCTCTACGATGTGGGTCTCTCCTATGTGAAGCTGGGACAGGCCTCCACGACCCTCTCCGGGGGGGAGGCCCAGCGGGTCAAGCTGGCCACCGAGCTGGCCAAGCGATCCACCGGCTCTACCATCTATATTCTGGATGAGCCTACCACCGGTCTGCACACCGCCGATGTCCACCAGCTGATTCAGGTGCTTCAGCGTCTGGTGGATACAGGCAATACAGTGGTGGTCATTGAGCATAATCTGGATGTGATTAAGACAGCGGACCATCTCATTGATCTGGGTCCGGAGGGAGGAGACGGGGGAGGCCGCGTGGTCTGTGTGGGTACGCCGGAGGAGGTTGCCGCCTGCGAGGCCTCCTATACAGGGCGGTATCTGGCGAAGATTCTAACAAAATAATCATCTTAAAAGACCCGAATCCGGGTCTACATAGATAAAATCGATTTTAGGAGGAACTTTATTTGGATATCATGGCATGGCTCACCGGAACCGGACTGGGAAAGATGGCGTTCACCCTTCTGGTTTCCATGGTCCCGGTGATTGAGCTGAGGGGTGGGATTCCCTTTGGGTACAATGTGCTGGGACTGGACATTTGGCCCACTTTTTTTGCGAGTGTGGTGGGAAATCTGATTCCCGTCCCCTTTATTATCGTCTACATACGGCGGATCTTTCAGTGGATGCGCAATCGGATTCCCAAGCTGGACCGTCTGGTGGACCGAATGGAGGCTAAGGCCCATCTGAAGGGCAAAAAGGTGACCAAATACAAATATCTGGGTCTCATGCTTTTTGTGGCGGTCCCCCTCCCCGGCACCGGGGCCTGGACCGGGGCTCTGGCGGCCGCTTTTTTGGATATGCCCCTTCGAAAGGCGGTCCCCTCCATTGTTGCGGGGGTAATCATTGCCGGTGTGGCCATCAGTATCCTTTCCTTTGGTGTGGGTGCCCTCCTCGGAGGCTGAGGCACCCCTCCGCCGTCCCGGGCATAAGATGGGACGGAGGTGGTTTCGATGGGAAATCTGCTGGAACTGACCCTGGGCCTGGGGGCGGCGGTCCTTCTGCTCTGCCTGGGCTGGGTCCTGTTTGGAAAGCTGCTGGCCCCGGTGGGGGAGCCGGGCGCCCCCCTGATGATTCTCATCAAAGGAGAGGGGGACGGGAGCGGACTGGAACATACGGTCTCCTCTCTGCTCTGGCTTCGGAGGAAGGAGCTGGCGGCCTGTCCCATCTGTCTGGTGGATGCCGGACTGAATGAGGAGGGGCGTCAAGTGGCGGAGCATCTGTGCCGCCGATGGCCCTTTCTGGAAATCTGTAAGCCGGGGGAGCTGCCCGTACAAATGGAGTGAGGATATATGGATGAAACCAGTCTGATACAACTGGAAGGCACTGTCTCGGTCGTCATCTTCCGCAACGAGGAGAACGGCTATACTGTACTGCGCCTTTCCATGGGGCAGACAGAGGTTACGGTGGTAGGCTGCATTCCCTTTCTCTCTCCCGGGGAGGGGCTTCAGGTCACCGGGAGCTGGATGACCCACCCCAGCTATGGGCAGCAGTTCAAGGCAGAGACCGTCACCCGTCGTATGCCGGTGGGGGAACAGGCCGTGCTGGATTATCTCTCCTCCGGGGCCATTAAGGGGATTGGTCCCGCCATCGCGAAAAATCTGGTGGCGGAGTTTGGGGAAACCGTATTGACCATTCTGGAGGAGGAGCCGGAACGGCTGGCCAAGGTCCGGGGGATGACCAAAAAACGGGCCAAAGAGGTTGGAGAGGCCTTTCAGCGTCAGATGGGGATGCGTCTGCTGCTGGAATTTCTGGCCGCCAAGGAGCTTTCTCCCCAACTGGCCATGCCTCTTTACCGTAACTATGGCAACCGGGCGCTGGACATTCTGCGGCACAACCCCTATCTGTTGACAGAAGAGTCGTTTGGGGTGGCGTTCTCGGTGGCGGATCAATTGGCCCTTTCCCTTGGGGTAGAGGGGGAGGACCCTCAGCGGGTGGAGGCCGGCCTCCTCTTCGAGCTGGCCCATAACCTGGAAAATGGACACACCTTCCTTCCCAGAAATAAGCTGATTTTGGCCACCGCCCAGCTTCTCCATCTGGACGGAGCGTGTCTGGAGCAGGGGCTGGATGCCCTTCTGGACCGAGGGGAGATCATGGAGGAGCAGGTGGCGGGTCAGGAGGCCTGCTATCTCTCCCGCCTGTATTTTGACGAGTGCTATGTGGCGGAGCGGATTGCCTCCATGTGTCAGGAGGAGCTTTGTCCGCCGCCGGGGCTGGAAACGCTTCTGGACCGGATTGAGAAGGAGCAGGGGCTCTCATATGCCCTCGATCAGAGAAGGGCGGTCTCTCTGGCGGCTCAGCGGCGGATCATGCTTCTCACCGGCGGCCCCGGCACGGGGAAAACCACCTGCTTGAGAGGGGTGCTGGCCTTATTTGACGCTATGGGGCTGGAAACCGCTCTGGCAGCCCCCACCGGACGGGCCGCCAAGCGGCTGGGGGAGCTTTGCGGGGCGGAGGCCGCCACCGTCCATCGGCTGCTGGAGACCCAGTTTGACCCAGGCTCCGGTCAGCTGGTCTTTGCTCACGATGAGGACGAGCCTCTCAAGGCGGATGCCGTCATTGTGGATGAAAGCTCCATGATGGATCTGCCTCTCATGCACGCCCTTCTGGCTGCCCTGAAGGGGGAGTGCCGTCTGGTGCTGGTGGGGGACCCGGATCAGCTCCCCTCGGTGGGGCCGGGCAACCTTCTCTCTGATCTGATCCGCTCCAATCGGGTTCCCATGGTGGCGCTGACCGAGATCTTCCGACAGGCCGCCGAGAGCGGGATCGTCCAAAATGCCCACAAGGTCAACGGGGGGGAGCTGCCCGACCTGGGCAACCGTTCCGGGGATTTCTTCTTCCTTCGCCGAAAGGACGGGGTCCGCACCGCGGAGGCGATTGTGGACCTGATCTCCCGCCGCCTCCCGGAGAAAATGGGAATTCCTTCCGACCAGATTCAGGTTCTCTCTCCCACCCGGCGGTATGCCTCCGGGACCGGAAACCTAAACCGGCTGATTCAAGAGGCCCTCAACCCCGCCCAGGAGGGAAGGGGGGAGCGGCGGTTCGGCGAGCGCCTTTACCGGGAGGGGGACCGGGTGATGCAGGTGCGGAACAATTATGATGTGATGTGGCAGGAGGCGGGAACCGGACACACCGGCATGGGAATGTATAATGGGGATGTGGGACAGATCCTGCGCATTGACCGGGAGGGCAATGTCACGGTGGATTTTGAGGGCAAAGTTGTGGAGTACACGCCGGATATGCTGGGGGAGCTGGAGCCAGCCTTTGCCGTGACCGTTCACAAGGCGCAGGGGAGCGAGTACCGGGCCGTGATTCTGGCCGCGATGGACGGCGCCCCCATGCTGATGACCCGCGGGGTCCTCTATACCGCCATCACCAGAGCCAAGGAGCTTTTTGTGGTGGTGGGAGACGAGGGGATCATTGGGAAAATGACCGCCAACAACAGACAGCAAAGGCGGTATTCCGGCCTGCGTGCCCGCCTGGCGGCCTGGGGGGAGGGAGGATGAGCAGCGCCTTGGTTCCCGCGGCCGCCGTCTTCCTCCCGGCGTAGGCCGGGAGAAGCTCCCCTCCCCATAAAAATGTGCGGTGGAAGACTTGACAAAGGGGGAGGGGAGGGATATGATATATAAAAGTTAGTAATCGCTAACTTTTGAGTGCCATGGAAGGGAAGAGCACATCCTCAAGGGAGGATGGGTTCTTTTTGAGCATGGAGGAAGAGAATGGGAAGCAGGTGATACAAATGAACTTGTTGGAGGCAGAAGAGGGAAAGGAATACATCGTCAAAAGTATCGAGACCGAGGACGAAGAAATGGATGCCTTTCTGTTTTCTCTGGGCTGCTTCAGCGGGGAAGCCATCACTGTGGTCTCTCGCAAAAAGGGCAGCTGTGTGGTTTCCATCAAGGATGGCCGGTACAACATCGATAATCAGCTGGCAGGAGCCATCTTCATCTGACTCTCCGCCGCCCTGCGGAAGGACAGGAGCCGGGAGAGACGGAAAAAACGACCCATGGGTCGTTTTTTCCATGGGGTTAGCATGAGTTAACCGCATTCCGGCGCATGGGGAAACGGATTCGCATACAGAGGCAGAAGGGGAGGCGCAGTTGTCCCGCGTCTCCCCTTCCTTTTATGTAAAGATCAAACGGAAGGGATGAAATGGATGGAAGAAATATGTTCAGGGCCATGTGAGAAAAGGGAATGTCCTCTTTTTCCCCCGACGGATTGGGTGGGAGAGAGGAAGGGCTACTCGGTTTTTCCGGGGATTGACCTCATATATGAAGAGATACACGGCAGGAAGCACACCGTCCGCAAGGAATGCTCAGAGCGGGTGTTTGAAATCCGTCACTGCCGGGAGGGCCGTATGGAGGGACGGGCCGGGGAGGCGCTCTATTACATCGGCCCTGGCGATCTCTGTATCTGCCGACCGGAGAAGGGGGTGTCAGTCCTGCAATACCCCCTCAGCCATTACCATGGGATTACCGTGGTTCTGTCCGTGGATCAGGCCCCCCGATGTCTCTCCTGCCTTCTGGAGGATGTGAATGTGGAGCCGGAAACCCTGCTTCAGAAATTCTGTACAGGCTCAGTCCCCTATGTGGCTCGCTCCACGCCCTCCATCTCCCATATATTCGAGGAGCTTTATACTGTGCCGGACTCCATCCGACCGGGGTATCTCAAGGTGAAGATCCTGGAGCTTATGCTGTTTTTGTCCGGCATTGATCTTCAAACCGATGAATTTTCCCAGCGGCGCTTCTCCCGCCATCAGACCAGTCTGGCGAAAGGGGTTTCGGCCTATTTAAGCGCCCATATGGAGGAGAAAGTCACTCTGGAGCAGTTGGCGGAGATCTTTCATGTATCCAGGACCCAGATCAAATGCGCCGTCAAAGGCGTGTATGGAATCTCCGTTTCCAACCTGATTCGGGTGCAGAAGATGCAGTCGGCGGCCAGGCTTCTGGCACAGTCCGATCGGACCATTTTGGAGATTGCAGGCCTCCACGGCTACGACAATCCAAGCAAATTCGCGGGGGCTTTTAAGGCGGTCACAGGGATGACGCCCAAGGACTACCGAAACGCGCCCACAGAGCCGGAGAATTTTCTGATATGATCCAAAGAAGGGATTCTTCTGTCTGTTTGGAGCAGGATTCCGTCTGTTTGGAGCGGAACAGGCCTGGAAATCCCTGTATGATATATACATTCTCTGACATCCGGAAGAATTTATTTTTTTACCAATAAGTTAGCGAGTGCTAACCTTCGAAGGAGAGGAAATCTGACATGAGTGTTGTGATTGTGGGCGGAAATGAATGTATGATACGCCGTTACAAGGAATTATGTCAAGAGTATAACTGTTCTGCCAAGGTGATCATACAGATGTGCAGTGCCCTGCGGAATATTGGCAGCCCCGATCTGCTGGTCCTCTTTACCAACACGGTTTCCCACAAGATGGTGAGCTGTGCGCTGAACAGCGTGAAAGGACAAAATGTGAATGTGGCCCGGTGCCATACCAGTTCAATGTCGGCGCTCCGCAGCATTTTGGATGAGCATATCCGATAGGGGGGATGCGTATGTCTGAAAAACTGTTGATTCTCCACTGTTCCCCCACCTTGGCGGGGATGAAGGCCGGAAGTATGTTTTCCTGCGCCTATCGCTCCGCGGAAGAACTCAAGGACGATATCCGCCATGCAAATCACATTTTGGTTCCCAAGGGACTTCGGGTGCTTCCCCTCTGTCGAAAAAAGGATCGGGCCCTCATCTATGTCTTCCGGCCCAAGGCCATAGAGAAGGTGCTTGAGGATGAGAGGGCCGTCTCCGTTCTGGAAGGGCAGGGATATCAGGACATCCGCGTCAGCTCCTGCATTGCGAGGCTGATGGGACGACTGAAGGAGGAGGGGGAGTTTCCCCATGAGATCGGCCTGTTTTTGGGCTATCCTCCTGAGGATGTCTGGGGCTTTATCGAAAATAAGGCCTGCGGACACAAGTGCGTGGGCTGCTGGAAGGTCTATGGAGACGAGGCGGAGGCCAAAAAGACCTTCGCCAGGTACAGGAAATGTACAGCGGTCTACTGCTCCCTTTGGGAGCAGGGAAAAAGCATCGAACGGCTGACCGTAGCTGGTTGATAGATTGAATCTGAAAGGAAGAAATGGATTATGAGTCGTGTTGCAGTTGTTTATTGGAGCGGAACCGGGAATACAGAGGCCATGGCCAATGCCGTGGCAGAGGGAGCGAAGGAAAAGGGAGCGGAGGTCCTGCTGACCAATTGCTCCGGCTTTTCCGCCGACATGATGGGTTCCTATGACGCCATCGCCTTTGGCTGCCCCTCTATGGGTTCCGAGGTGCTGGAGGAATATGAGTTTGAGCCCATGTTCAGCGCCTGTGTGCCCGGTCTGAGCGGCAAGAAGATCGCTTTGTTCGGCTCCTACGGCTGGGGGGATGGAGAATGGATGAGAAATTGGGAGGAGAGCTGCCAGAGTGCGGGCGCCAATCTGGCCTGTGACTATGTCATTTGCCAGGAAGCTCCTGATGATGACGCCCTGGCCTCCTGCAGGCAGCTGGGTGCAGCTTTGGCCTGATTGGTTCAGGAATCAGAGACTGCCATGGTCTCTTTATAAAACCGCTGTTCAGAAAGACCGGGAGACTGATGTTTGTCAGTCTCCCGATTTTTCTCCTTTGACAGGATGAAGAGGCAGAGCCCAGACCGACGGTCCGAAAGAAGAGGAGATCCGTGGGGCTGGATCAAACGGACCGGGCGCCGCGGCTTTCTTCCGGGCGGAAGGTCCTGTGGCTATGACTTGGATTTGGGCTGAAAGATCACGGCCACCAGAAAACCGAAAAAGATGGCGGCGGTGATTCCGGCGGCGGTGGCGGTGATTCCCCCGGAGAAGGCCCCGGCCAGACCCTTTTCCGCCACTGCCTGATAAACGCCCTTGGCCAGGGCGTAGCCAAAGCCGGTGAGCGGGATGGTGGCCCCGGCGCCCCCCCACTCCGCAATATATTTATAGAGGCCAAGCCCCCCTAAGATCACCCCGGAGGTGACATAGAGAACCAGAATGCGGGCGGGGGTAAGGCGGGTCTTGTCCAAAAGGAGCTGACCGATGGCACAGAGGATCCCTCCGCAGAGAAAGGCATTGAAATATTCCATAGCAAACTCCTTATCCTTCGATGGAAACCGCGTGACAGATGGCGGGGATACTCTCTCCCTGCATGGTAGAGGTAGGAGAGAGGAGGGCGCCGGTGGGACAAAAGAGGATCTTTTTCCATTTTCCCCGCCGGATTCCATCCAGGAGAAATCCGGTGAGAACGGCGGCGGCACAGCCGCAGCCGGAGCCGCCGCAGTGGACATCCTGTCCCTCCAGATCAAAGAGGAGCAGGCCGCAGTCATGATGGTGATGAAGGTCCACTCCGTCCTTGTGAAAAAATTCCCGGACAATCTCACTGCCCAGCTTTCCCAGATCCCCGGTAACGATGAGATCGTAGTAGGAGGGGGAGCGTCCGGTGTCCTGAAAATGGGTCCGCAGGGTTTCATAGGCGGCAGGAGCCATGGCGGCCCCCATGTTGGCGGCATCGGTAATCCCCTTGTCCACGATCTTCCCCACCGTACAGCCTGTGACCCTGGGTCCCTCTCCTTCGGTGCCCAGGATAACCGCCCCGGCGGCGGTGGCGGTCCATTGGGCGGTGGGGGTCCGCTGCCCTCCGTACTGAAGCGGGGTCCGATACTGCCGTTCCGCTGAACAGAAGTGGGAGGAGGTCACGGCCGCCGCGTACTGCCCAAAACCGCCGTCCAGCAGCATGGCAGCCATAAGAAGGCTTTCTCCCATGGTTGAACAGGCTCCGTACAGCCCCAAAAAGGGGATATCCTGCCCTCTGGCGGCAAAGGAGGAGGAGATGCACTGGTTGAGAAGGTCCCCCGCCAGCAGATAGTCCAGGTGGGAGGTGGAGAGGGCGGCCTTGGTCAAGGCCGTATTTAAGGCGATTTTCTGCATCTCACTCTCCGCCTTTTCCCAGCTGTTCTGTCCAAACTTGTCATCCTGACCAATGAGATCGAAGGTGGAGGCCAGAGGCCCTTCCCCTTCCTTTTTTCCCACCACATTGGCCGAGGCCAAGAGGATGGGCGGATGGGCAAAGCGTATTGACTGCGCGCCCAGCTTTTTCCGTTCCACAATACCACTCCCTGCTAGAATTCAAGAATAGTATTTCAGGTTTTTTAGAAAATATGAGGGTAGCCAAAGAACTTTTTCAGGGGTATAATAGAACATATTCGGACATCAGGACAGGCGGCCGGAAGGAAAGCCGCCCTTCTGAGCCAATGTGTATCTTTGCCTGACAGAGCGGGCGAACAAAGGATTGAGCGGTTACGAAAGGAGCCCACACCATGAAGGAACCCTCCCGCACCCTGGCCTGGATCTGCCCGGCCTGCCGTCAAAGCGTCATTGTGGAGCGCAGTGTTTTCTCTTTGACCGCCGCCTCCAGCCGGGCGGCCTGCCCCTGCGGAAAATCAGAGATAAAGATCCGGCCTCTGGAAAACCGGGTGCAGATCACCGTCCCCTGCATCTCCTGTGGAAAGGATCATCAGGTGACCTGCTCTCTGGATGCCCTTCTCCATCAAAAGGCCATTGCCCTCTCCTGCTCTGCCAGCGGGCTGGACTGCTTTTACGCGGGGGAGGAGGAGGCGGTCTTTGCCGCGGTCCGCCGTCTGGAGGAGGCGGCTGACCAGCTGCCCCCGGACGAGCCGGCGGAGGGGGAGGAGCCTGGGGTCTTCCTCAACAACATTATTATGGAGGAGATCCTGGGGGAGCTGAAGGAGATCGCCTCCCGTCCCCATGGGGTGACCTGTACCTGCGGGGCGGACGGATGGAGCCTGAAGGTGGGGTACAGCGCCGTGGACCTGATCTGCGGCACCTGCGGCGGAGCCCTCCGAATCCCCGCCGCCACCGCCAGTGATCTGGACGATTTGTGCTGCAAACACAAACTGATTATCAAAGGACGGTGAACAGGGATGTATTT
>JAHHSE010000079.1 GCA_020025395.1 Oscillospiraceae bacterium | reverse complement strand
TTTTATTTACCGCTGCGGCGGCAAACTCTGCGAGGCTTTTTTGACAAGCTGAAAGGCCGGATTAAATCCGGCCTTTTTTCATATGAGTAATGATTTCCGCTATTATGTTTTGTGAAGAAGCGTGTTTTAAGCATTCATCTGCCAAAGGAATAGCATATGCCGGTTTCCCACCATATGGTATATGACCATTGATATATTCAAACATTATCTCTTCTTCGAAATCAAACAGTGCATATGTTTTATCTGTCATGGAGACAGCTAAAAACAATGCGTTTTCTTTTTGCATCTTCGTAAACTTATTGTCCCGCAGATGCAGTATATGATGCTTTTTCCAAAAACCGGTATAATCATTCATGAGTTCGAGGGTTCTTTGAATTCCGTTATAGGATACTAAAAAATCACTTGATGCAGATGTATGAACCTCTGATAAAATTTTTCTGTTTTGATCTGCGCCATGAAATTGTGCAGAAAGTCCTTGAGAATTCAGCAGATGCAAAAAACTATCTTCCACTAACCATGATGCAACAAGATCTTGAGCATATTCCAGCGGGGTTCTTTTATCCGCATGATGTCGGCAGGAAATTATATTATGATAAGTTTGAGGGTATTCCATTTTAAGGGAACGTTCATTTCCTTCCAAAATCAAAAGATTATCCTTGTCGTAATTGTATTTTTTTGCAACTTCCAAAATGGGAATATTAAAAAATGCTTGCGCGCCCACAAAAGCTCCCATTCCTATCACACCTCTTCACGAAACGCAATATTTTTTTATCGCTATTGATGTATAAAGCCGGACTGTTTCCACAAACCGGAAACCGAGGCGGGATAAGCGGAACGAGAAGAGGCGCGAACCTGTCATGACGGGTAGCAGCACGCCCAGGCGGAGTCCGATGACAGTCCAGCACCGCTTCTCGCAAGCCGGAATATGACATGGAGCATCAAACGGTCCTCCTTCGAAGACCGTCCCCTTCTTGCAGTGCCGTCCCCTATCCTCCGCCCATTGTCCGTCTGCTCACTCATATCGTCTGCGTTCCATTTTTATCATCAGGGTTATTTTACCACATTCTTCGAATTTTGTCACCGATTACTTTCCAGAAGCGCTTTGGATGAATGCGCACAGGATGCGTATTTTTTGATCGATTCGCGGACGCAATCCATTCCCATGTATGGAGCCGCCTCTGCATGGACCATCTTCTCGTCATCTTCCCCTGCTGTATCAATTGAAAATCTTTTCCAAATGTGCTACACTAGGTCCAAAGAGGTGATTCGGTTGCTGAAACGATGGATGCTCTATTGCAGGGAAATGTATCCCATTTTCCAGGGCCTTGTGGCGGCCTTCATTTTGGAGGGCGCCCTCTATCTCCTCACCGCTTTGCGGTTTCAGATCCCCTTTTCCCTCTCTACCGGGGAGATTGTGGGCTTTTTTACCGTCTTTTTCTTTTTGCTGTTTTTGAGAATTGCTGACGATTTTAAGGATGAGGAGCTGGATAGGCGCCTTTTCCCCCATCGCCCCTATCCCTCCGGCCGGGTCACCAAGCGGGATTTGCAGATTTTGATGGGAATCTGTGTGGCGGCCATGGTCCTTCCCAACCTTCTTTTTGTCGACAATATCTCCCTGCTCTGGTTTTTTGCCCTGATGGCCTATATGGTGCTGATGAGTCTCTGGTTCTTTCAGAAAAAGCGAATCCAAAACAACCTCCTTCTCGCCCTTGTCACCCACAACCCCTGTATGCTCCTGCTGAACGAGTATCTGTTAAGCATCACCTGTCAGCGGTTCCATCTTCCCCTCCTCACCTTTGACCTTCTGTGCATCAATCTGATGCTCTATCTCCCCGCTCTGGAATTTGAGATCAGCCGGAAAATACGAGCCCCCCAGGAGGAGACCTCCTATGTGACCTATTCCAAGCTCCTGGGCCTCCGGGGTGCGGTCCTCCTTTTCCTGTCGGTCTCCCTGGTGGAGGCTGCGGCCACCATCTATATGAGCCGCCGGCTCTTTCCCCCTGTGTTCATGGCTGTCTTTGCCGCCTACTATCTCTGCTCCTGCATCAATGGGTTTTTGTACCTTAAAAACCCCTCTTCCCCCTGTTTTCATATCGGACGCTTTGCCCGTGGATATATCTATGTAATGCAGGGGACCCTGATTCTCCTTGCCGGATACAAATTGTGGAGAATGGGAGGAATCCTATGAAACAGTTTCTTTCCTATGCCGGAATCGGCATCGCAAGCACCGGAGTGGAATATGCCTTTTATCTGGCGGTCCTCTTCCTCATGGGAGATCACCCCCACGCCATTTACTGGGGGGTGGCGGCCGGTTTTCTCTCCAGCGTGTTCTTCTCCTTCCTCTGCAATCAGTTCTGGGTTTTCCCCTGTCAGGAGGGGGAAACCAGAAGCTTCTTTCTCACACTGGGAAAGACCTATCTCATGTATTTCGGGACAGGCATCCTGTTAAAAGAGGCGTTGATCTGGCTCTTTGTGGAGAAGCTCTCCGTCTCCCGGTTGGCGGCCCCGCTGATCCTGGTGGTGCTGATCTTCCCTCTCAACTTTCTCCTCAGCAAGTTTTGGGCCTTTCTGCCTCACAAAAAAGAAAGGGGGAATTCCTGTGATTCAGATTCTGCCCTGTGAGACAGAGGAAACCATCCAGCGCTTCCTCTCTCTCCCCGCCCGCCTCTACCCCCCTCAGACCATTACGGGAAGCCGCTCGGAGGAGGAACAGCTTTTAAGGGGGACCCATGCCCTTTCCCACTACTTTACCCTCACCGCCTGGGTGGCCATAGACGGAAACACCACCCTGGGCCGCTGCGCTCTGACCGAATATCCCGAAGACTCCACCGCCTATTTCGGCTTTTTTGAATGCGAAAACCATCCGGAGGCCGCCCGGAGGCTGATTGGAGCCGTGGAACAGGCCGCAGCGGAGAAGGGCTGCAGGGTCTTGGAGGGTCCTCTGGATGCCTCCCTTTGGATCCGATACCGTTTTAAGGCCGATCAGTTCCATCTGCCCCCCTACTGCGGGGAACCATACAATTTGCCCTACTACCAGGATCTGTTTTTCCGACAGGGGTTTTCCGTCAAGGAGACCTATGTCTCCAACCGATATCATAAGCTCCCTAAAACCGGCTATGCCATCCCCAAATACCAAAAACGCTATGAGGATTTCCTCTCCAGAGGGTATGAGATCCGCTCCCCCAGGCCGGAGGAATGGGACCGGGCCAGCCGGGAGGTCTACCGATTGGTCTCTCGTCTCTATACCGGCTTTCTCACCTACAAGCCGATTACAGAAGAGGAATTTGCAGACTACCTCTCCGTTTTCCGTCCCATTGCGGACTTCTCCATGATAAAGCTGGCCTACTATGAGGGCCGTGCCGTAGGCTTCTTTATGGGCCTTCCCAACTACGGCAATTTGGCCTCCCGTCCCCGAACCCCGTGGGTCCTCTTCCGTTTCCTGTCAAAAAAAATCCGCTGCACCGACTATGTTCTGCTTTACATGGGGGTGGAGCCGGAGCATCAGGGACTGGGAAAGGCCCTGACCCATGCCATTATGGTGGAGCTTTCCAAAAAGAGGGCGGCCTCCATCGGCTCCCTGATCCGAAACGGAAACGTCAACTACAATTACGCAGATCAAGTGATGGAAGGACGGTATCACTATGTGTTTTTGGAAAAAATGCTCCGCCATCCCTGCCCTTCTGGAGGAAAATACCCGGACCCGCAGGACACATCCCTATCTTCATGAGAAGATCGGATCCGGGTGGAATACCTATACCATGGGAGAGACGGCGGACGCGGTCCGTAAGGTCGCCTGCTATCTGGAGGATCAGGGCTGTGAGAAGGGCCGAATCGGCCTCTATGGGGGCAACTCCTTTTTCTGGGGCGTATGCTATCTGGCGGTTTTGGGATACAGCGGGATCTGTTTCCCCCTGGACCATCAGTACCGTCAGCCCGATCTTCAAAACATCCTCTCCTCTGCCGATCTCTCCCTCCTCCTCTATGATACCGCCCACTCCCAGGTGGTGGACGGACTCCGTCCTCTCTTCCCCTCCGTCCGCTTTCTCTCCTTTGATGCCCTGTTTGCCCGGCTGGACGCTGGGCCAAGCCGTCTCCCACGCTATCAAAAATCCCCCTCTGACACCGCCTGTGTCCTCTTCACCTCCGGGACCTCTGCCCTCCCCAAGGCGGTGATGCTCTCCCAGGCCAACCTGTTGGCCAATTACGACACCCTCCATCGGCGCACCCCCATGGGGGAGTCCGACCGAATGCTTTTGACCCTTCCCCTTCACCATGTATACGCCGGGGTAGCCGCCTTTTTATACTCGCTCCTCTCCGGGATGGAGATCTATTTCGGCGGGTTCTCGGAAGCTCTTTGTGCGGAGGAATTCCAATCGGTCCGCCCCACAGTGTACATTTCCGTCCCCCTGCAAGCCCAGCGCTTTCTTCTTTGGGCGGAGGCAAGGGGAGAGACACTCTCCGCCTATACCGGAGGCTGTCTCAAATACTTCTACTGCGGAGGGTCCGCCATTGAAACATCCCTGAAGGACGCCTATCTCCGTGACCGGATCCCCATCCTGGAAGCCTATGGCCTAAGTGAAACCTCCTCGGTGGTGGCTTTGGACCTCCCCTTCCAAACCAGAGAGGGCTCCACCGGAGTGGTCTTTGAAAATTTGGATGTGAAGATCGACGCGCCCGATGAGACCGGCATCGGAGAGATCCTTGTCAAGGGAGCGAGCTTAATGAAGGGTTATTTCAAAAATCCCGCCCTGAATGCGGCCTCCTTTACCCCAGACGGCTATTTTCGCACCGGGGATCTGGGGCGGCTGGATGGGGACCGTTATCTCTTTCTCACCGGACGAAAAAAGAAGATTCTCCTCACCAGCAATGGGAAAAATGTTCCCTCGGATGAGCTGGAGGCCTACTTTACCCTCCCACCCATCTGCCGGGTGCTGGTCTATGCAGCGCCCTCCTCTCTGGGGATGAAATGCTGGTACACGGGGGACCGGGAAAAGGCCGAAACCCTTCTCCGCACCCGAAATGAACAGCTCCCCAAATATAAGCGGCTCTCTCACTGGGAACTGATCCCGGATGTTCCTGGAGGGCGGATGAAATGATTTTGTTCAGCCGGACCGACCCGCCGGACGCCTTCCGCTCCTGCGGGGGAAAGGCCTACCGCCTCCGGGTCATGGAGGAGGCCGGTCTCCCTGTCCCCAGCTTTCTCTGTCTCACTCAGCCTCCCTCCTCAGATCGGCTCCAAACCGCCCTCACCCGATGCTTTCCCCAGGAGAACCGCTTCGCGGTCCGCTCCTCTGCCCGTGGGGAGGACGGTCAGAAGCACTCCTTTGCAGGTCAGTTCCACACCTTCCTGCAGGTCTCCAGAGAGGGGGTCCCCGACGCCGTTCTCCGCTGCTTTCAATCGGTGGACGGAGAGGGGGTCCGTGCCTATCTGGAACGGACCGGAGAAACGGACCTCTCTATGCAGGTGATCGTCCAGCCCATGGTCCAGGCCTCTCTCTCCGGGGTACTGTTCACCCAAAATCCTTTGGGAATTCTCTCAGAGGCTGTCCTGATCGTAGGGCGGGGGCTGGGCGCTCAGGTGGTGGAGGACCGAGCGGACACCACCGCCTACTACTACAATTTTCCCGATCGGCAGGAATATCAGGTCCGGCAGGCCCATTCCCCTCTTTTGGAGCCCTCCCTTCGCCAAGCCCTCTATGCCATGGGCAGGCAGGCGGAGGGGCTCTTCGGCCCCGGTTTGGATCTGGAGTTTGCCCTTGCCCAGGGGACCCTCTTTCTTTTGCAGGCCAGACCCATCACCACCCTCCCCAGAGGAAAGACCCCGCTGGTCCTTGATAACAGCAACATTGTGGAGTCCTATCCCGGTCTGACCCTTCCCCTGACAGCCTCCTTTATCCGGTCGGTCTACGCCCAGATCTTCTCCTCCCTGATTCGCCGTCTCTCCGGCTCAGACCGGATTGCCCTGGATCACCCGGAGGTTTTTCAGTCCATGGTGGAGGACTGGAATGGACGAATCTTTTACAACCTCAATCACTGGTATTTTATTCTAAATCTCCTCCCCTTCTCCCAGAAGATCATCCCCATCTGGCGGGAGATGCTGGGGATAACAGAGGATCTTCCCCTGCCGCGCTTTCCCCGCACTCCCTGGTGGCGCAAGGGAAGGATCGCCGCCGCCTTTGCGGCTCTCCTGTTTACCACGCCGAAAAAGATGCGCGCCCTTCGGGAAACCTTCCGGCAGGCGGAGGCCTATTTCCATGACCATTTTCGGGAGGATCTGTCCTATCAGGCCCTTTATGAGCTTTATATCTATCTTCAAACCGGAATTATGAAGGAGTGGGACATCACCCTCGCCAATGATATGTACACCTTTCTCATGACGGCCCGATATAAAAAGGCCCTTCTGAAAAAGGGGCTGAGCCGGGAGGCGTGTTTGCGCAAGCTCTCTGGAATTCAAAATATAGAGAGTATGAAGCCCATCCAAACCCTGATCGAATTGGCGGTTCTCTGGAAAAAGGAGGGAGAATCCTCCGGCTATCAGGCCCTGTTTCAACACTATCTGGAAATCTATGGCGACCGGAGCATGGGGGAACTGAAGCTGGAGACCGAGACCTTTCGAGAGCGGCCCGACCTCCTGACCGCCCAGATCCGAACATTCGCGGAGATTTCCGATATTGAGGAGCAGCTCTCCAAGCTCACTGCACCGGAGCCGCCTCCCAGGGAACTGCTGGCCCAAAAGGTGTTGGGCGGAATTTCCAACCGGGAATTTTCCCGTATGAATCGGTCCAGGCTCTACGGCTTTGCACGGCGGGTCTTCCTTACCATGGGAAAAAAGCTGGCGGAGGAAGGGAGGCTCTCCTCTCCGAGGGATGTCTTCTATCTCACCCTGGAAGAGCTGGGGGACCTCTCCTCTTCCGCCCCCTATCAGGACCTGGTTTCCCAACGGAAACAGCGCTATGAGAGTTATGAGACCCTCCCCGCCTATCAGAGGGCCGTCTTTGCCGATCACATTGTTCAAAAACCCCTCTGCAAAGC
>JAHHSE010000078.1 GCA_020025395.1 Oscillospiraceae bacterium | reverse complement strand
TCCGGACCCTTGCCTTCCTCCAGCTTTTTGCCGCACTGGGCTGCCAGTCGGAACACAGCTCTGTCTTCCGCATCCGGGTCAAGGAGCATAAGTTCCTCTGGCTGGGCCTGGGCATCTCCGCCCTGCTCCAGCTGATGGGTCTGGTGATCCCCGCCCTGCGGACCGCCTTCCGGGTGGTCCTCCCCACCCCCATCCAGTGGCTCCAGATTCTGGGCCTTTGTCTGCTGATGCTCGTTATCACAGAGCTTCAGAAGTGGAGTGCCCGCCGGAGAAACGAGGTATAAGCAAAAGCTGCTTTCCGAGTCATCGGAAAGCAGCTTTTTCCTTTAAAGCCTTTTCGTACGAAGGAGGAAGGTGAGAGCGAACCAGACCGCCAGATAAAGAGTGATACAGGCCCCGGCAGAGGCACTGATGTAATAGGAGGTCAAAAGGCCGGCGATCCCGGCAGCCACCGCGCCCACAAGGGAGAGGAGGTGGTATTGCCGAAGGTTGCGGGCCAGGTTTCGGGCGGCGGCTCCAGGGAGGACCAAAAGGGAGTTGATAACCAGAAGCCCCACCCAGGTCATGGAGACCGTGACCACCAGAGCCACGGCGGCGGAGAAGAGGGCCTCCTGCCAAAAGACCTGGATGCCGCGGCTGGCAGCCAAGGTGGGGTGGACGGAAGAAAACATGAGCTGATTGTAGCTCACTACCCAGAGAATTACAGTCAGGGCGAGAATTCCCCCCAGAAGGAGTATTTTTTTTGGCTCCACACTGAGGATGTCCCCCACCAGAAGGGCGTTGAATTTGGAAAAGCTCCGTCCTCCGTAGGTGGCCAGGAAGATGCCCAAGGCCACGGAGGTGGAGGAGAAGACCCCGATTACCGTATCGTTTGCCATGCCGGACCGATGGCTCACCCAGGTAAAGAGCAGGGAGAAGGCCAGGGCGAAAAAGACGGCGCACCAGAGCGGATCCACGATGGAGCCTGCCAGAGCGCCGATGGCCATTCCGGTAAAGGCGGAGTGTCCAAGCGCATCGGAGAAGAAAGACATTCGGCTCTCCACCACCATGGTGGAGAGAAGACCGAAGAGGGGGGAGATGACCAGCACAGCCAAAAGGGCGTTTTTCATGAAGTACATGGACCCCGGTTCCGCCCACTCAAAGGGAAGGAGGTCCACCAGCGCATACCAGAGTTCCATCAGCACTCACCTCCTAAATCCAGATGAAAAACCGCCTTAAATTCCGGGGAGGAAAGGACCTCCGACGGAGTCCCGGACCGAAGAATCCGCTTATGGAGGAGGAGGACCTTGTCGGCATAGTGGCCAAGGGTGGCAAAGTCATGGGTGGAGAGAAGGATGGAGAGATCGTAGGTCTGGCGGATTTCGTCCAGCATATCCATGAGCTGACGCTCCCCCTCCACATCCACTCCGGAGAGAGGCTCATCCAGGATCAGGGTGTGGGGCAGAGGCTCCAGAGCCATGGCCAGCAGGACCCGCTGAAGCTGTCCTCCGGACAGGGACCCGATGCGCTGGTCCAGCAGGCCTTCGGCGTGGGTGCGGGAGAGACAGGCGGAGACCTTGTCCCGCAGCTTTCGGGGGATGGGGAGGAAGACGGGCCAGTCCGAAATGGCGGCGGCGAAGAAATCCAGGACGCTTACCGGGCTGGAACGGTCAAAGGCGGGGCTTTGGGGGACATAGCCCATCAAAGGACGGGCCTTCTCCCCCCCCGCCGGCTGAAACTCGATTACCCCGCCATGGGGGAGCTGGCCCAGAATGGTGCGGAACAGGGTGGATTTTCCCGCCCCGTTGGGACCGATGAGAGCGGTGATCTCCCCGCAGTGGAGGTGGAAGGACACCCCGTCTAAAATGGATTGCGCTCCAATGGTCACGCTGAGATCAGATACCTTCAGGCAGCAGGCCCCGCAGCCCGTTCCCGGGTTGTTATGCTTCTGAATACTCATTGCAGGGCATCCCGAATGGTCTGATAGTTGGCCTTCATGGCATCCACATAGGGCTGAATGCCGATGCCCTCTCCGCTCATAATCAGGTCCAGCTCATAGATCTGGACCCCGGTTTCCCGGGCAATGGCCTGGGCAGTGGAGTCAGATGCGTTTTTCTCCGTAAAGATGGCGGGGAGGTCATATTCCCGGATCAGCTCCACGATTTCCCGAATTTCGGCGGCGGAGGCCTCGCTGCCCTCCTCCTCCTCAATGGCCTTCAAAAGGGTGAGGCCGTTGTCCTGGGCGAAATATTGAAAGCCGTCATGGAAGGTGATGAGATAGGGATGGGCAAGGGGACGGTCCCGGAAGGGGTCCTCTGGGAGGGCGGAAACCGCCGTGGAGAGATTTTCCGTATAGAGGGTCAGATGGTCCGGGTCCAAGGTCCCCAGACCGGAGGAGATATTGCTCATCATCACCGCGGCGGCCTCTTCCGTGAGCCAGATATGGGGGTCATATTCCGCCTCGTGGTCGTGGTCCTCGTGGCCCTGGGCGGGACGAAGCTCAATCTTTTCCGAGCAGTCGATGACAGGGGCTTTGGAATGGCTCAGGGCATCGGACATGAAATCCTCCAGCCCCGCCCCGTTCATCACCACGATATCAGCCTGTTCAATGGCCTTCATGTCGTTGACCGTCAGGGTGTAGTCGTGGAGGCAGGAGGTTTGCTGATTCACCAGCAGGGAGACCTCCACTCCCTCCGCACCCTGGGTGATGGCGGTGGTGAAAAGATAGACGGGATAGGTGGTGGCAAGAATGTGAAGGGTCTCATCCTCCTTGGGGCTGGGGGTTTTTCCGCAGCCGGAGGAACACAGGAGCAGAGAGGCCATCAGGGCGGCAGATAGTTGTCTTTTCATGGGTTTCCTCATTTCTTAGCGTAAAGTCAGGAAAAAGCGATACAAAATCATTATACCCTGTTTTTTGCCATTTGTAAAATGTGGGACTGTTCATATGAATATCCGTTAAAAAGTCCCATCCGTCCGGTGAGGGGCGGATGGGACTGCGGTCATTTGGCGTAGTAGTTGATGAGACAGCCGGAGAGGATGATATCCCTCTCCTCCCTCGTCAAACCGGGGAGGAGAAGGGGCAGGGGGGTCATCTGTCCCCCCTGAATCAGGGTGGCGGAGATTTCTGTCTCCTCACCCTCCAGCAGAGAGCGGATATTGGGGATCCAAAGACGATCTCCCGGCTGGATGTTCCAGCGGTCCAGGTCCGGAACCTGGAAGGGGAGCATTCCCCAGTTCACCACATTGGAGCGGTAGCGCTTGGTGGCGTATTCAGAGGCCAGGTTGGCGCAGCCTCCCAGGACCCGTTGGCAGGAGGCGGCCTGCTCCCGTGCAGAGCCGTCTCCCGGCTTACGGGCCAGCAGGAAGGAGCCAAGGCCGGTGGTCTTTGGGTCGCGGCCCAGAAGAGCTTTGGGGGTTTGTCCTTCCCGCCGCTTCCGTTCCTCCTCCTGGATGGCCTTGGCCCGTCCCACATACTGGGGGTCCTTCCTGCTCAGGGCGAATTCCGCCAGCCGCAAGGGGTTGGAGCGGTAGGAGGAGGTCTCCCCGGAGGGGATCAGCTCATCGGTGGTGGTCACCGGGTCATAGATGGCGGCGGCGGCGGTGAGGAGAAGATGTTCCGGCAGAGGGATCTGCTCCGGCCAGTCCGCGATATTGGGGCCGTAAATGAGAGGGGTTTCAGGGAGGGGCTTTCCCACCCCGTAATAGACACGGGACCGATAGGCGGAGTCGTCGTAGCTCCAGACCTCCTCCGGAAGGTCCTGAGGCACCTCCTCCAGGGTGTCCGCCCCGGTAAGAATACCGCCGTTCCGGGCGGTGGCGGCGATAGAGCGGGCATCCATCAGGGCCACATAGGAGATCTGTGCCTCTCCGGGCTTGGACCCCTCCCGATTGGGGAAGTTACGGGTGGAGTGGCGGATGGAGAAGGCCCCGTTGGCGGGGACATCCCCGGCCCCGAAGCAGGGGCCGCAGAAGCAGGAGCGCACCGAGGCCCCCGCCGACATCAGGGAGGAAAGACAGCCTCTCCTGGTCAGCTCCAGTTGGATGGGCATGGAGCCGGGATAGCAGGAGAGCCAGAAGGCATCGGAGCCAATGGAACAGCCCTCCAGAATTTCGGCGGCCCGCTTCAGGTTCTGATAGGTGCCGCCGGAGCATCCGGCGATCACTCCCTGGTCCACCTGGAAGCCTTGAGGGGTGATTTTGCTTCTCAGGGAGGGGAGTCCCTGAAGTCCCAGCTGTTCTGCCGTATCCCGCTCCACCTTTTGGAGGAGGTCGGGGAGGTTTGCCTTAAATTCCCGGATGGAATAGGCGTTGGAGGGGTGGAAGGGGAGAGCGATCATAGGCTCTATGGCGGAGAGATCCACCTGGATTACCCCATCATAACAGGCTCCTTCTGCCGGAGTCTGATCCCGATAGGACTCCTCCCGGCCTAAAAGGGCCATATGACGGCGGGTGATGGCATCGGTACACCACACCGAGGAGAGACAGGTTGTTTCGGTGGTCATGACATCAATGCCGGACCGATAATCCATGGAGAGAGCGGAGACACCGGGACCGAAGAATTCCATGACGGCGTTTTTCACCGTCCCCTCCCGGAAGGTGGCTCCGATCAGGGTCAGGGCCACATCCTGAGGTCCTACTCCAGGCCGGGGGGCACCGGTGAGATAGACGGCGATGACCTTGGGATAGGGGATGTCATAGGTCTTGGACAGGAGCTGACGGGCCAGCTCCGGCCCCCCCTCCCCGATGGCCATACAGCCGTAGGCCCCATACCGGGTGTGGGAGTCTGAGCCCAGGATCATGGTTCCGGGGGCGGCATACCGCTCCCGCATATAGGAGTGGATAACAGCCTGGTGAGCGGGGACAAATTCCCCCCCGTATTTTTTGGCGGCAGAGAGGCCGAATACATGGTCGTCCTCATTGATGGTTCCTCCCACCGCACAGAGGGAATTGTGACAGTTGGTGAGTACATAGGGCAGGGGAAAGGAGGAAAGGCCGGAAGCCCGCGCAGTTTGGATAATGCCCACATAGGTGATGTCATGGGAGGCCATGGCGTCAAAACGAAGCTGAAGCCGCTCCATGGAGGAGGAGGTGTTGTGAGCCCGAAGGATGGCGTAGGCCATGGTCCCGGTTCTCTCCTGGGGAGGGGGGAGCTGGGCGGGTTGGAATCCGCCCTGTTGGAATCGGACGGGAGAATGGGTGATATGCAGCATGGAAGGACCCTCCTTGGTCTGTTTCCTGAACATTCATTCAGATAGTCAAATTATATCAGAGGAGCGGAGAAGAAACAAGAGCGATGCCCCATTTGAGGCACCGCTCTTTCCGGAAAGACATGGGACAGGCCCATTATTTTAACTTGGTCATAAAGTTGGTTCGGATCAGACCGTTTTCCGTCCAGGCCAGGATGAGCTGATAGCTCTCCTGCGTTTCACTTAAAAAAGCTCGGATTTCCCGCTCCTCTTCCGGGAACTCCATGGTGTCAAAGCCGGTTATGGTAAAGGAAGTGATCGAGTCGTCCACAAAGCCGGGGAAGGCGCTCTTTTCGACAAAGCTCCCGTTGAGGGTGAATTCATAGCCCAGAGAGCCGCCCGTCCAATGGCCCTCTAAAAGCTCCGGGGAGAGGGCCAGAGGCTCGGCCTTAAAATAGTTCCACATATGGAACAGAAGGCCGTCCTCTCCGATGGTGACCTTCATCGTCTGGGTGCTGCCGTCCGGGGCGAGCACCGAGATGGTATCCCCTGAGAGGACCTCATATTGGAGATCCTGCCGCTCCCCTTGGGCATAGCTGATGTAAAAGCCGTCCGCCGTAAATTCCACCGGGGTGCCAAGCTCACTGTACCAGTAGCCCACCAAATCGGTTTGCAGGGCCTCCCGCTCCTTGGCGGCCGCCGCCTCCTCCGCCGCCTTCTCCGCGGCCTGCCGGGACTCCTTGGCTTTTTTGGCGGTTTCCGGGTCCTTATAATAGGTGTGGGAATGGGGGTCCTGTTCATAGAGGAGGACGGTTTGTCCATCCATCTCCTGAAGGGTCAGCCGGGTTTCCCCGTCCAGGATGCCGGTGAGGAGGATCACACCCTCCTCCACGGTATAGGTCCCGGTGGTGAGCCACTGGTTGTCGCTGTAGCTCCCGTCCTCGTTCAGCACCAGGGAGGCACCGTCATCCCGGTCACTGTACCAGGTGCCGGCCACCTTGTTTCCGCAGCCATACAGGGGGATCAGAAGGAGAAGGAAAAGTGCTGCCGCAAGAGAAGACCGTTTCATACATCCAGCTCCAATCTATTTGTAATTGGGAGGCGGAGGAGTCCGCCATCGGATGAATTTTACCATAGTTCTCCGTCTATTGTAAATAGCGGGCCGCATTTGCTGACAGCGGGCAGTCGTTTCTCCCGGCTGCAGATCTGCCTCGGCCTCCACGAATTTTGTACTTCCAACACACATGGTATGGAGTCTGGCTGTGTGATAAATTGCAGTGGCAATTCCGTGAGATCTGTGGTATTCTTGCTGTGAGCCATTTGTTTTTTCTTTGAGGAAACCTGATTCAGTGCGGGAAAGGCTCTGTTCCTTCTTAATCGGGAAAACAGGACCACATCAACATTTTAAATATGTCTGCGACTATTTTAATGTCTGCCTCCTGCTTCTCTCCGGCGAGGAGCTGCCCACGGGCTGTGTGCGGTACGCCGACACGGAGGAGAAAAGCTGCTGCATGGGATGGCGGAGGGTCTGTGAAGCAAACCCGGTGTATGGACTGAATATGTACCGCCGCGGTAAGGTCAACTGGATGCTGGACTTTGCGATTTGAATTGCTGTGGTCGTGCTTTTGGGGCTGGTTTATATGTCAGCGGCTGAAATCGTTCAAAAAACCAATGAACGAAAAACGAGAAAAACACAACCCAATAAAAGAAAAATGAGGGATAAAATATGGACTATCAGCACTTGTACACAAATTTCAAAAACAATTCAGATGTAGACGAAGAAGAAGGTGCGCCCTTTTTTGAAAAAGCGACAGAGGAAGAAATCAAAAGCCTGACAGCTCTTTATGATGTCTGTGTTTCAGGTTCTCCGGTAT
>JAHHSE010000077.1 GCA_020025395.1 Oscillospiraceae bacterium | reverse complement strand
ACTTTGATGATCCTGGTGGGAGCCATGTGCCTTGGCTTTATCCAGATTGTCACCGGCATGGTCATCAGCTTTGTGGAAAAGGTAAAGCGGGGACAGGTCATGGATGGCGTTTGGGAGGAGGTCACCTGGTGGGTGGTCTTCGCCGGACTGGGCCTTGCCATTGGCGGCATCACCCCTCTGGTCCTGATTTTGGGCGGGATCATGGTGGTGGGAAGCGCCGTCTGGGGGGCCAGAAATGCCGAGACCGCGGCGGGCAGGATCATGGGTGCCTTCACCGGACTCTTCGGCTCCCTGTACAACCATGTGACGGGCTATTTTGGAGATATCCTCTCCTATTCCCGCCTTATGGCCCTGATGCTGGCGGGCAGCGTCATCGCCCAGGTCTTCAATACCCTGGGTGCCATCCCCGGCAACATCATTGTCTTCCTGATTATCTCCTTTGCAGGCAATCTGCTGAACTTCGCCCTGAATCTTCTGGGCTGTTATGTACACGATCTGCGGCTTCAGTGCCTGGAGTATTTCGGGAAGTTTTACAAAGACGGTGGGCGGCCCTTCTGCCCGCTGACATTCCGTACCAAGTATGTGGACATTGTCCGAGAGTAAAGATAGGAGGAAAAGGTTATGTTTTTGGATAACATTGGTGGTCTGGCTCTGGCCCTGCTGGGGGCCGGTCTCGCAGCGGTTTTGAGCGGAATTGGGTCCGCCAGGGGCACCGGAATCGCCGGTGAGGCCGGCACCGGCCTTTTGAGCGAGGATCCTTCGAAATTCGGTAAGGTCATGATCCTTCAGGTCATCCCCGGCACCCAGGGTCTGTACGGCCTGGTGGTGTGGTTCTTCGCCATCTTCCGCATGGGCCTTCTGGAAGGGGTGGGCGGCCCCGCTTTTGAGCTTACCACCATCCAGGGCTTCCAGTACCTCTTCGCCTGCCTGCCCATGGCCCTCGGCGGCCTTTTCTCCGCCATGGCTCAGGGACGGGTGGCGGCCGGCTCCATCAACATTCTGGCCAAGAAGCCCGAGGACTGGTCCAAGGGCATGGTCCTCTGCATCACCGTGGAATTTTACGCCATTTTGTCCCTGCTGGCCTCCATGCTGATGATCATCAACATCAGCGGCTGATCGCACCCTGATAGGAAAGGCGGGAACCATATGAACGGAATTGAAAAGATCACCGGCCAGATTCAGGCGGACGCCCAGGCCGAGGTCGACCAGATCGCCGCCCAGGCCAAGGCCCAGGCAGAGGAAATTCTGGCCGATTATGAGGCCAGGGCCGAGGCTCAGGCCAAAATCATTGCGGAAAAGGGCAGGCAGAACGCCGCCCACCGGGAGGAGCGGCTCGTCGCCGTCGCCGGACTGGAAGCCCGCAAGGCCGCCTTGACTGCCAAGCAGGAGATGGTGGACCGGGCTTTTGACCAGGCGATGGAGACCCTCTGCAACCTGCCCGAGGAAGAATATGTAACCCTTTTGGCCGCTTTGGCGGTAAAAGCCGCCGTCACCGGCCGGGAGCGGGTCATCCTGTCCCAGAAGGACCGAACAAGAGTGGGCAAGGCGGTGGTCATGACCGCCAACGACGCGCTGGCAAAAGCGGTGGCTCCCAAAATGCCCCAGGATTTGACGGAAACCCGGACGGGAGCCTTCCTGGAGAAAGTGGTCAATGGGGCCTCCGCCCTGTTGGCGGGGACCGGGATGCTCACATTGAGCGAGAAGACCGCCCCCATTCAGGGGGGGCTTCTTCTGGCGGATGGAGATGTGGAGGTCAACTGCTCCTTTGAGATGCTGGTCCGTCTGGCCCGAAACGATCTGGCCGGGCAGGTGGCCAAACTGCTGTTTGAATAAGGGGGTTTGACCCTTGGCGAAAATCAAAGACACCGACTATCTGGGCCTCTCCGCGCGAATTCACGCCATGGAGGGAAATCTGGTCACCCGGGAGCGGCTGGACCGTATGCTGGAGGCCCGCACCGTGGAGGACGCGGTCAAGATCCTCAGCGAGTGCGGCTATGAGGAGCTGAACCGGGTTACCCCTGACGGGGTGGAGGAGATGCTGGCCCGCCGCCGGGCGGCTGTGACCGCCGGGCTGGAGGGCGGCCTGCCCGACCCAAGGCTTCTGGATGTCTTCAAAGTCCAGTATGACTATCACAACTTAAAGGTCCTCCTGAAGGCCGAGGCGATGGAGAAGGACTTTACCCGTCTTCTGGTGGGAACCGGAAGGGTGTCCCCCCAGATCCTCAAGGAGGCTGTGTCCGGGGCCGCTTCCCTGCCCAAGGCTCTGGCTGCTGCCCTGGAGGAAGGCCGCCGGGTCCTGGCGGAAACCGGAGACCCCCAGCGGCTGGACATTGCCCTGGATCGGGCCTACTATGCCGAGATGGGCCAGCTGGCAGGAGAGACCGGGAGCCAGTATCTCATGGACTATGTTTCCCTCCTGGTGGACAGCGCCAACCTCCGCTGCCTGGTTCGGGCCCTTCGGATGAAAAAAAACGCCGATTTCCTCAAGGGGATTCTGTTCCGGGGAGGGAAAGTGGGCCATCAGGGAATCCTGGCTGTGGCCAATGCCGGCGGGTCCGGTCTGGGGGAACTCTATGCCCCCACCAGACTGAAGGAGGCCGCCCAGCTGGGGGCCGATGCCGTGAAGGGCGGCGGACTCACCGCTTTTGAGAAGGCCTGTGACGATGCTCTCACCGCCTATTTGAGCGGAGCCAAATATGTCCCCTTCGGAGAGGCCCCGGTCATCGGATATCTGGCGGCGCTGGAGGGGGAGCTGACCAATTTGCGGATCCTCCTGTCCGGACGGCTGGCCGATCTGGCTCCCGAAACCATCCGGGAAAGGCTGCGTGAATGCTATGGCTAATTATAAAATTGCCGTTCTGGGCGACCGGGACAGTGTGCTGGGTTTCCAGAGCCTGGGGCTCACCGTCTACCCGGCGGATACGGTGGAGGAGGCCAAGACCATCCTCCACACCCTGGCCAAGGAGGACTATGCCGTTATCTATCTCACGGAGCAGTATGCCAGGGATATGACCACGGAGCTGGAGCGGTACAAGGATCGTCTGACCCCGGCTGTCATCCTTATTCCGGGGAAGGAAGGTTCCCTGGGCATTGGAATGGCCCAGGTGAAAAAGTCTGTGGAGCGGGCCGTGGGCGCGGACATCCTGTAAGACGGAGGGCTGTCCAAAAGACGAGACAAATTCCCTTTTCCCGTCTGCGGGGAGGCGGAATTTGCAAGAGCAAATCATTTTCAATTGCCAATTGCTTCGAAAGAAGGTTGAAACATTGAGCGGAAAAATTGTCAAAGTTTCCGGACCGCTGGTGGTTGCCACCGGACTGTCCGGTGCCAATATGGCTGATGTGGTTCGCGTAGGTGAGCAGGGGCTGATCGGAGAAATCCTCAACATGAACGGGGACGCCGCCTCCATTCAGGTCTATGAGGAGACCTCCGGTCTTGGCCCCGGGGCCGAGGTTGTCACCACCGGGGCACCCCTCTCTGTTGAGCTGGGCCCCGGCCTCATTGAAAACATTTACGATGGAATCCAGCGTCCTCTGGAAAGCATTATGAAGGTGGCGGGCACCAACCTCACCCGCGGCATTCAGGTGGCCGCCCTGAACGAGGAAAAGAAGTGGGACTTTGTCCCTGTGGCCGCTGCCGGGGCGTTTGTCTGCGGCGGAGATGTGCTGGGCACCGTCCAGGAGACCGCCGTGGTTCTCCACAAGATCATGGTCCCGCCCAATATGAAGGGAACCCTTCTCTCCATCGAAAAGGGAGCGCACACCATTCGGGACACCATCGCCGTCCTCCAAAAGGAGAACGGGGAGAAGGTGGAGCTTACCATGGTGCAGAAGTGGCCCGTCCGTGTGGGCCGCCCCTATAAGCATAAATATCCCCCCCAGAAGCCCCTGCTGACGGGCCAGCGGATCATTGACGCCCTCTTCCCCATTGCCAAGGGCGGAACCGCCGCCGTGCCCGGCCCCTTCGGCTCCGGCAAGACCGTGATTCAGCATCAGCTGGCCAAGTGGTCCGATGTGGACATCGTGATCTACATCGGCTGCGGCGAGCGCGGCAATGAGATGACCGATGTGCTTCGGGAATTCCCCGAGCTTCAGGATCCCCGGACCGGAGAGTCCCTGATGAAGCGAACCGTCCTCATCGCCAACACCTCGGATATGCCTGTGGCCGCCCGTGAGGCCTCCATTTACACCGGTATTACCATTGCGGAATACTTCCGTGACATGGGATATGATGTGGCGGTCATTGCCGACTCCACCTCCCGTTGGGCCGAGGCCCTCCGCGAGATGTCCGGCCGTCTGGAAGAGATGCCCGGCGAAGAAGGCTATCCCGCCTATCTGTCCTCCCGTCTGGCCCAGTTCTATGAACGGGCCGGCTCTGTGGAGTGCCTCACCAGTGAGGAGGAGCGCCGGGGCAGCCTGACCGCCGTAGGCGCGGTCTCTCCGCCCGGCGGCGATCTGTCCGAGCCGGTCTCCCAGGCCACCATGCGGATCGTCAAGGTGTTCTGGGCCCTGGATTCCTCCCTGGCCTACCGCCGTCACTTCCCCGCCATCAACTGGCTCAACTCTTACTCCCTCTATCTGGACGCGCTAAAGCCCTGGTATGATGAAAACCTGAGCAAGGATTACATGGTCCGCCGGGATAAGGCCATGGTCATCCTTCAGGAGGAGTCCAGCCTGAACGAGATCGTCCAGCTGGTGGGTAAGGATTCCCTCTCCGCCGGAGATCAGCTCACCCTGGAGGTGGCTAAGATGATCCGAGAGGACTTTCTCCAGCAGAACGGCTTTATGGAGGTGGACTGGTACTCCAGCTATGACCGCCAGTTCCAGATGCTGGGTATGATTCTGGACTATGACCGCCTTTGCCGGGCCGCCATCGCCAGGGGAGCGGATGTTCAGGCCCTCTTCGCCATTGGTGCAAGAGAGGGAATCGGCAGAGCCAAAAGCGTTCCCGAGGAGAGCTACCAGCAAGATTACGCCGCCATCCGCAAGCAGATGGAGGAAGAAATTGAAGCCATTGCCGCAAAAGGAGGGGAGGACGAATGATTCGAGAGTATAAGACCATCCAGGAGATCAACGGTCCTCTGATGGTAGTGAAACGGGTCCAGGGCGTCACCTATGACGAACTGGGGGAAATCGAGCTGCCCGACGGCTCCCTCCGCCGATGCAAGGTGCTGGAGGTCAACGGGGACAACGCCGTGGTCCAGCTCTTCGAGAACTCCGCCGGGATCAATCTGGCCAACTCCAAAATCCGTTTTCTGGGACACCCCCTGGAGCTTGCGGTCTCCGGAGATATGCTGGGACGGGTTTTTAACGGCATGGGTCAGCCCATCGACGGAGGACCTGACATTTTGGCGGAGGAGCATCGGGACATCAACGGCCTGCCCATGAATCCCGCCGCCCGGGACTATCCCAACGAGTTTATTCAGACCGGGATCTCCACCATCGACGGACTGAACACCCTGGTCCGGGGGCAGAAGCTGCCCATCTTCTCCGGCTCCGGCCTGCCCCACGCCAATCTGGCGGCGCAGATTGCCCGTCAGGCCAAGGTGCTGGGCGATGAGGCCTCCAACTTCGCCGTGGTCTTTGCCGCCATCGGCATTACCTTTGAGGAGTCTGAGTTTTTCATCAACGACTTCCGCCGCACCGGAGCCATCGACCGTACCGTTCTCTTCACCAATCTGGCCAACGACCCCGCCGTAGAGCGGATCGCCACCCCCCGCATGGCGCTGACGGCGGCGGAGTACCTGGCCTTTGAGAAGGGGATGCATGTTCTGGTCATCCTCACCGATATCACGAACTATGCCGAAGCCCTCCGCGAGGTCTCCGCCGCAAAGAAAGAGGTTCCGGGCCGCCGGGGCTACCCCGGCTATCTCTACACCGACCTTGCCACCATGTACGAGAGGGCCGGCCGTCTGCTGGGAAAGCCCGGCTCCATCACCATGATCCCCATCCTGACCATGCCCGAGGACGATAAGACCCACCCCATCCCCGATCTCACCGGCTATATCACCGAGGGACAGATCATTCTCTCCAGAGAGCTGTATCGGAAGGGCGTCATTCCGCCTGTGGATGTTCTGCCCTCCCTCTCCCGTCTGAAGGATAAGGGAATCGGCGTGGGTAAGACCAGGGAGGATCACGCCGGCACCATGAACCAGCTCTTCGCCGCCTATGCCACCGGCAAGGAGAATAAGGAGCTGATGTCCATTTTGGGTGAGGCCGCCCTCTCGCCCACCGACCTGCTTTACGCCAAGTTTGCGGATGAGTTTGAAAAGCGGTATGTGAGCCAGGGTCCAGACGAGGACCGGTCTATTGAGGAAACCCTGAATCTGGGCTGGGAGCTGCTTTCCATCCTGCCAAAGTCCGAGCTGAAGCGAATCAAGCCGGAATTCATCGAGAAGTACCTCCCGAAAAAGGAGGGATAAACCATGCCTGCCTTGAATGTGAATCCCACCCGGCAGGAACTGACCCGGCTGAAGGCCCGTCTCCGAACCTCCATTCGGGGACACAAGCTTCTGAAAGACAAACGGGATGAGCTGATGAAGCAGTTTATGGATGTGGTGCGGGAAAACCGCGCTCTCCGTCAGCGGGTGGAGGAAGGCCTGATGCGGGCCCACGGCTCCTTTACCGTGGCTTCGGCCATCATGTCCGGGGAGCGGATGGAGGAGGCCCTTATGTACCCCAAGCAGTCGGTGGAGCTGGAGATGACCTTCAAAAACATCATGTCGGTCAATGTTCCGGAATACACCTTCCACACCAAAAATCCGGACCCGGGAGAGGTCTATCCCTATGGCTTTGCCACCACCAGCGGAGAGCTGGACGACGCGGTGGACGAAATGGCCCGGGTTTTTCAGGATATGCTTCGTCTGGCACAGATCGAGAAGACCTCTCAGCTTTTGGCGGAGGAGATCGAAAAGACCAGACGGCGGGTCAATGCCTTGGAGTATGTAAAGATTCCCCAAATGCAGGAGACCATCAAGTATATCACCATGAAGCTGGATGAAAACGAGCGCGCCAACACCATCCGGCTTATGAAGGTGAAGGATATGCTCCTGAAGGAAGCCATCGAGGACCGCAGAGACGAAG
>JAHHSE010000076.1 GCA_020025395.1 Oscillospiraceae bacterium | reverse complement strand
CTTCTCCCGGACAATATGCTAAGGGAAGGGGAGCGGGTCTTCCTGGACGATGTGACGGTGGAGGAGGTGGAGGAGGCCCTGGGAGTGCCCATTGTCACCGTGGCCTCCGACAGCGGGTTCGAGCTGGTGGACGCCATGCTGGGTCTGCCCGCGGAAACCCCCTCCTATGCCCTGCCGCCGGAGGATGAATATTACCGCTATAACACCGGATGCCGAAGCTGAACCGGCGGGCCAGAGGGTCTGCTTCCGACTTCGAGAAAGTGAGGGTGAAACCTATGAAGCCATTAGTCGCCATTGTGGGGCGGCCCAATGTGGGTAAGTCCATGCTGTTTAACAAGCTCTGCGGACAGCGTCTGTCCATTGTCCAGGATACCCCCGGCGTGACCAGAGACCGCATCTATGCGGAGTGTGACTGGTGCGGACGGACCTTTGATCTGGTGGATACCGGTGGAATTGAGCCGGGAACCGACAGTGAGATCCTGGCCTTTATGCGAAGACAGGCAGAGATTGCCATCGCCAACGCCGATGTCATCGTCTTCGTCTGTGACATCAAGACCGGACTCACCGCCTCGGATCAGGATGTGGCGGGGATGCTGCTGCGTTCCGGAAAGCCCGTGGTCCTGGCGGTGAACAAGATGGACCAGGTAGGCCATGTGAATCCCGATATCTATGAGTTTTATAACCTGGGACTGGGGGACCCCATCCCGGTCTCAGCCGTTCACGGACACGGCACCGGGGACCTGCTGGACGAGTGTATGAAGCACTTCCCGGAGGAGGGGGAGGAGGAAGAGGAGCCTGATGTGATTCGGGTGGCTCTCATCGGAAAGCCCAATGTGGGCAAGTCCTCCCTGGTTAACCGCATTCTGGGAGAGGAGCGGGTGATCGTCTCCGACATGGCGGGGACCACCCGGGATGCCATCGACAGCTACTTTGAAAATGATAAGGGGAAATATGTCTTCATCGACACCGCCGGGATGCGGAAAAAATCCAAGGTGGACGATCCCGTTGAGAAGTTCTCTGTCCTCCGGGCTACCATGGCGGTGGAGCGGTGTGATGTGTGCCTGATTATGATCGATGCCAATGAGGGGGTCACAGAGCAGGACACCAAGGTGGCCGGTCTGGCCCACGAGGCGGGCAAGGCCTGCGTCATTGTGGTGAACAAATGGGACGCGGTGGAAAAGGACGGAAAGACCATGGACCGGATGCGGGAAGACATCCGAAGGGACCTCTCCTATATGACCTATGCCCCCATCCTCTTCCTCTCCGCCAAAACCGGTCAGAGAGTGGACCGGATCTTTGACCTGGTCAACTATGTGAACGACCAGGCCAGCCTGCGGATCACCACGGGAATGCTCAACTCCGTGCTGGCGGATGCCACCGCTCGGGTCCAGCCCCCCACGGACAAGGGCCGCCGGCTGAAGATCTTCTATATGACTCAGGTGGGGATCAAGCCCCCTCACTTCATCTGCTTCTGCAACGATGCCCAGCTTTTCCACTTTTCCTACCAGCGATATCTGGAAAACCAGATTCGAAATACCTTCGGGCTGGAGGGGACTCCGGTCCGTCTGACCATTCGGCAGAAGGGTGATAAGGAGGACTGATCATGGAATACTGGATGATGCTGACCGGAATGCTCTTTGTATCAGTGGCGGTGGTTTCCTATTTCCTGGGCTGCTTCAACGGGGCCGTCATCGTCTCCAAATACATTTTGCGGGATGATGTGCGAACCCATGGAAGCGGAAACGCCGGATTGACCAATTTCTACCGCACCTTTGGAGGGGTCCTCACCTTTGTGGTGATTCTAACCGATGTCCTGAAGGCCGTGATTGCCATCCTGCTGGCAGGCGGTCTCTTCGGGGGGGGCGGGGACTTCTTCGTTGTGGTGGGAAAATACTGGGCCGGGCTTTTCTGCCTGCTGGGCCATATGTTTCCCTGTATGTTCCACTTTAAAGGGGGCAAGGGAATTCTCTCCGGCGGGACCATCGCCATTATGATCGACTGGCGGATCGCCCTGGTGGTTTGGGGGGGATTCCTCATCCTGACGGCAGCCACCCGCTATGTGTCTCTGGGCTCCTGTTGGGCCGGGGCCAGCTTCCCGGTGGCCAGCATCCTGGTCTATCGCTGGGCCTTCTCGGATCCTGCATGGACCGCGGAGGCCTGGTTTGTGGCCGCTCTCTCGGTGGTGATCGGAGGACTGGTCCTCTGGCAGCACCGGGGGAACATCAAGCGTCTGGTAAGCGGGACGGAGAGCAAATTCTCGTTCCATCGGAAGAAGGAGGAAGGAAAATGAAGACAGCGGTGATCGGTTCCGGTGCCTGGGGGACTGCCCTGGCGATGGTCCTGCTGGACAACGGACATGAAGTCTCCCTCTGGTCCTATGACCCCAAGGAGCGGGAGATCCTGGAGCGGGAGCGGGAAAACCCTCTGCTCAAGGGAGTCCCCCTGCCGGAAGCCCTGCGCCTTACCTCCGATCTGCAGGCGGCAAAGGGATGCGGGGTGGTGGTGATGGCTGTCCCCTCCTTTGCCGTCCGGGAAACCGCCCAAAAGCTGGCCCCCATTCTGGAAGAGGGGACCGTCCTGGTCTCGGTCTCCAAGGGGATTGAAAAGGACACCTCCCTCACCCTGTCCCAGGTCATTCAGTCGGAGGTGGGGGAGAAGATTCCCCTGGTGGCCCTCTCCGGCCCTTCTCATGCGGAAGAGGTGAGCAGAAAGATGCCTACCACTGTGGTTTCTGCCTCAGAGGATAAAAAGGCTGCCGAGCTGGTGCAGGACCTCTTTATGAATGAGCGTTTCCGGGTCTATGCCAGTGACGATATGGTGGGGGTGGAGCTGTCCGGGGCCTTGAAAAATGTCATTGCCCTCTGTGCCGGCTGCTGTGATGGGATGGGCTTTGGGGATAATACCAAGGCTGCCCTCATGACCCGTGGCCTCTCGGAAATCGCCCGGCTGGGAGAGAGTATGGGAGGCCGGAAGGAGACCTTTGCCGGCTTGGCCGGAGTGGGAGATCTCATTGTTACCTGTACCTCCATGCACTCCCGCAACCGACGATTCGGGATTCTCCTGGGCCGGGGAAAGCCGGTGGACGAGGCCAGGCAGGAGGTGGGCGCCGTGGTGGAGGGCTATTACGCCACCGCCACCGCCAAGGCGCTGGCGGATCAGTTGAAGGTGGATATGCCTATTGTCCAGGCGGCCTATGAAGTGCTCTACCACGGAAAAAGCCCCCGCATCGTGGTCAATGAGCTGATGACCCGTTCTAAAAAAAGAGAGATTGAGGACGGCTGGGTGTGACCTTGAAAATAGGGGAAGGCCAGGCGGGGGAGTGCGCTCTCTTTCCCTGTTTCCCCTCTTCCTGTTTTTACCTTTCGTTGAGAGGACCTTTTCTGATTGACCGGTGGTCTGTTGCTCCGGCAAAAGAGGAGCGAATGAGGGGAAAGCGTTGGAATCTATCTGTTCAGACCGTTTACATAGGTTGTTTCACCTGTTTCGATGCAGTATGCGGCCAGTCTGCCGCCGAATACGCAGCCACAGTCGATGGCAAGATGTCCATGTCCTTCATAGACCAAAGGGCGCCTGTCCTCACGGATATACGGAGTTGGTGTGTGACCGGTAACAAGAACGATGCGCCCACCGGGGAAATAGTCCCTGTTGTAGTCTGGGCGGTCCCACAGCAATTCCTCCGGCTGGTATTCCTCCAGCTCTTTTGAAGGATCAAAGTTTCCAAGGCCGCCGTGTACCAAAATATAGAGCATCCTGTTGTATTCTATGGTTTCAAAAAATGGGGCATCCTCCAAAAAACTCAGAAGATCTGTTTGTACAGGCGGCTCCTGCTCCTGAAATTTTTTCATGGTGCTAAAACCCCCATCTTGAAACCAAGCAGAGCAGACATTCAGCACTTCGGGGGTAATTTCTGCAATGCTGTCGTCAGTGATTTCTTTTGTGAGCTGCCGCAGGACCATGAGAGCAGTCGCATCGTGATTTCCCATAATCAATGTTGCGTTCTCACGATCCATGAGATCCAGCATCACCTTGATAGGCTCCGGGCCGCGGTCCAGAGCGTCTCCGAGGACGAATAACTCATCATCTTTGGAAAAATCGATTTTGCGAAGCAACTCTTGGTATTGGTCGTAACAGCCGTGTATGTCAGATATGAGATAGGTTGACAAATATCCTTCCTCCTCCACGAAACCTTCTGGCGCACCCTGAATGCTTTCCCAAGATATCCACGCCTTTCTTGACTGGTGTTATCAGGAGAGCTGCGGGTTTCAGAGGTATTCAGAGGTATGTCATCTGCTGTCTTCCCGCCTCCTGGTATGCGCTTTCCTGATAATCAGAAATGTTGAAGCTTTCCACATCCGTCTCTGAACCGTATTCTCGAATCGAGTGGCTTTTCCCTGTGACCGTTCCTCCGTTTATGGCGTCTATCGCCTCGTTGATGAGGGGCTGATGCCTTTTGTGAAGAGAATGCCGGACTTCTGCCGAGCCGGGGAAAGTAGGAACTTATAACGAAACGGATACATAATCGCCTCCAAAACTGGCTTTACGCTTTGCAAAGCTAGTGTACTCCTGCTTTTTTATTCTGTCAACAATGGTTTGTTGGAGTTTAAAAGAATAGCATTGTACTCCCGAAAGGATTGTGATATCACAGGAATGGAGGGAATCTTCCCTGTCATTTCACCTTAGCCCAAAGAAGTATGACACCTGCTTTATCACCGGCCCCGGTTTGCTTGGCAGGACGCAGACAGGAGATTTCCATGGCTGTGATGGAGATGCGAGGGGGAAGGCCTAAAGCCACTTGCGCATTGCGGAAAAATAGGGTATACTAATGGCGTTATCATCGATTTCATGATAGGGGGGACCAAATATGATGATTGGAATGGCGCGGAATAACAACTATGGTGGGACATACGGCTATCGATATTCCATCCGATTTGGAGCGGTGGGAAGATCTCTGTCCATCCCCCAGGTCACACCGATCTCTCCCGTTCAGGCAGCTGAGCGCAGAACCAATCTCTCTGCGGTCCAGCTGCGTCATATGCAGCAGGCAAGCCAAAAAAGCCTTCCCATTCTGCGGGAAGGGGCAGACCCTGTGGAGATGGCTGTACGCAGACGCATTCAGTACCTTGATCGCTCTCAGGGAGAAGAGGCTGCAAATCAAAAGGCTGGTGTCCCAGAAGAAGAACTCAAATCTCCTCGTGAGGTCATGGAAGAGGCGAGGTGTGAGACCTGTGAGAACAGGAAATACCGGGATGGCTCTGACGATCCCGGGGTCTCTTTCAAAACCGCCCAACGAATCGCCCCGGAGCAGGCGGCTTCCGCGGTGCTTGGACATGAGATGGAGCATGTCAGCCGGGAGCGGGCGGCGGCGGAACGCGAGGGGCGCAAGGTCCTTCAGCAGACAGTTCGTCTTCATACGGAAATCTGCCCGGAATGCGGAGATGTCTATGTCTCCGGCGGCACGACCCGTACCGCCACTGCCAGGGTGAATCGCGAGGAGCTGGCCCAGCAGGCTGTGCAGGCGAAATTCGGAGGCCTACTGAATGCCATCGCATAAGAATCAAGAATCAAAAAGGTGAGTCTGACCATCGGTCAGACTCACCTTTTTGAGAAAGAGCAGCTCTGCGGTCAGAACAACTGATATATACAGACAGCGCTGCAGAACAGAAAGAAAAGGATTACCCAAGGGGAGCGGAGGAGGGCTTTCCAGCCCTGACCGTAGGGGAGTTCCTCAGGGGAGGGCAGAAATACCATTTTGGGAGCCTTGAGGATGAGAAGTACCAGCCCCGCCGCGCTGAGCAGGAGTATGGCGAGGGAGAAGAGCAAGATTCCCAGAAACTGGGGCAGGAGCGGAAGAATGGCCTCCTCCGCACCGGAGAAATTGATTTCTTGCAGAGCCTCTTGCAGAGCCTCCAGATCCACGGAGGAGAGGAGGAGGGGGGCAATTACAGAGCCGATGAAGTTGATGATCATATGGAGAGCGATGCTGTATCGAAGGAGACCTGTCCGGGTGTAAAGATAGGCAAATACCGCCCCCAGCCCAAAGGCATAGAAGAACTGGAAGAAATTCATGTGGAAGAGGGCAAAGCTCAGGCTGGAAAACAGAATCACCGTTTTTTCTCCGTAATTGCGGCAGCGGTCAATGAGCTGCTTTCGGTACAGGAATTCTTCCGCCAGGGGAGCAAGGATGACTATAACCAGGAGCTTCAAAGGACTGGAGTCAAATACAAAGGCTTCCAGATTGTTCTGGGCGGTCCCGCCGGAGAGAACATTGGAGAGCAGGGTTCCGATCAGGTTTCCGCCATACATGAGGGGAAAGCACATGAGGAGAAAGGAAAGGAAGCGGCCTGCCCCCAGCTTGGATCTGGCCGGAGGGTCTGCGGGGACCTTACGCATGAGCAGAAAGGCCGTGGGAAATCCAAAGAGATAGAGGGGAAGGAAGGCGGCCAGCCACTTGAACCAGGGATTGGAGAGCAGGGCGGGATGAGAGGAGGAAAGCCTGACGCCTGCCAGGATCATCAAAAGCTGCAATCCAACGGTGAGAAGTGCCATTGCCAGCAGGGCAAGACCCATTTGTCCGTAGTCTTTGGAGTGTTGAGAAAAGGGTTCATGGGCGGTCTGATGCATAGAAATTCCTCCTCCGCAGGGTTGGTTCTGCTAAAATACAGATGACATCGTTTAAAATTTGCACTCGATTTTATCAAGCCGGTGGAATTGTGTCAAGAGAAAGGGGATGAGGTCCATACTCTGGTTCTGTTTTTACGGCTCCCCTCTGGGGAAAATGATCCTGTCCAGTGAAGGAAGGGGTCTGACAGGACTCTGGTTTGCCGATCAGGCACCTGTGAGAGAAGAAATGGGGCAGGAGAGAGAGAACCTTCCTGTCTTTGAGGAGACCAGGCGTTGGCTATCCCTCTATTTCAGCGGAGAGGTGCCTCTGTTTACTCCGCTCCTGGAGATAGAGACCACCCCCTTTCGCAGGAAGGTTTGGGAGCTGGTGGGAGAGATCCCCTACGGAGAGATCGCAAGCTATGGGGAGATTGGGGAAAGGCTGGCAGAGAGAGCCGCCTTATCCAGAGTGTCCCCTCGGGCGGTGGGGGGAGCTGTGGGGCAAAATCCCTTCCTGCTCCTGCTGCCCTGTCATAGGG
>JAHHSE010000075.1 GCA_020025395.1 Oscillospiraceae bacterium | reverse complement strand
TTGGGTGGAATTCTCCTATTGAGTGCACTGTCCAATATGTTTGACAAACCTACAAAGAGGAAAATGTTACAATCTGTGGGACAGAAACAGGGTTCGGAGGGAACAGCCGCTCATTTTCCGAAGAGTGGGAAGACTTCGGACCGGAAAGAGAGGGAAGGATGAAGGGAATTTTATTTGACCTGGACGGCACCCTGCTGGACACTCTGGATGACCTGACGGCGGCGGCCAATGCGGCGCTGAAGGAATTTGGGTGCCCCCTGCGGGACCGGGAGGAGATCCGCCGCTTTGTGGGAAACGGGGTCCGGCGGCTCATGGAGCTGGCGGTGCCGGAGGGAATGGACGAGGCGGCGTTTGAGGAATGCCTTGGGCGGATGCGCGCCTATTACGACGCCCACAGCGCGGAGGCCACCGCGCCCTATGAGGGGGTTCCGGAAATGCTCTCCGCCCTGAAGGAAAAGGGAATCCGCATGGCCCTGGTCTCCAATAAGCCGGACCCTCTTGTGGCAAAGCTGGCTCAGATCCATTTTCCGGGGATCTTTGCCGTCACCGTGGGGGAAAGCCCCCGGCGGGCCAGGAAGCCCGCCCCGGATATGCCTCTCTACGCTCTGGAGCAGCTGGGTCTTTCTCAGGAGGAGGTCTTTTATGTGGGGGATTCGGAGGTGGATGTCCGGACCGCCCGGAATGCCGGCATCCCCGTGGTCTCGGTGACCTGGGGCTTTCGGGACCGGGAGATGCTGGAGCGGCTGGAGCCGGAGCGGATGATCGACAGGCCGGCCCAGCTTCCGGAGCTGATATAGCCGCCGTTTGAATGATAATAAAGCGTATATATTTACATAAAAATTATGTATTGTATAAAAACAGAGCGGGTTAGATGGGGGAGTTTGTAAATATTTTTTGAACTCCCTTGAAAAATGGGAGAGGAAGGATTATGATATTAGCACTCATATACAGAGAGTGCTAACAGCGCTGACTCAGGACCATTTTGAATGAATCGGGAGGCATTGTCATGGCAAAGAAACAGTTTAAGGCAGAATCGAAGCGGCTGCTGGACCTGATGGTCAACTCCATTTATACCCACAAGGAGATCTTCCTCCGGGAGCTGATCTCCAACGCCAGTGACGCGGTGGACAAGCTGGCTTACAAGGCTCTGACCGACGACAGCGTGGAGGTCCGGCGGAAGGATTTTGCCATCCGTCTGGCGGTGGATCGGGATCTTCGGACCCTGACGGTCTCTGACAACGGCATTGGCATGACCAAGGAGGAGCTGGAGAACAATCTGGGTACCATTGCCAGGAGTGGCTCCTTCCAGTTTAAGAAGGATTTGGAAGGGGAGAAGTCCCCCGAAGGGGTGGATATCATCGGTCAGTTTGGCGTGGGCTTCTATTCCGCCTTTATGGTGGCGGACAAGGTTACGGTGACCTCCCGTGCCTTTGGAGCGGAGGAGGCCTGGCAGTGGGAGTCCGCCGGGGCGGACGGCTACACGCTGAATCCCTGTGACAAGGAGACCGTTGGAACGGAGATCGTCCTCCACATCAAGGAGAATACAGAGGATGAGGAGTCCTACGACCGCTATCTGGACCCCGGAGCCATTGCCGCGCTTGTCAAGAAATACTCCGACTACATCCATACCCCGATTCAGATGGAGATGGAGCACTCCCGGAGAAAGGAAGTCCCCGCGCAGGAGGGGGAGGAGGAGAAGCCGGAGTGGGAGACCTACACCTCTCTGGACACCCTCAACTCCATGGTCCCCCTGTGGCAGAGACCCAAAGGGGAGATTCAGCCGGAGGACTACAACGGCTTCTACAAGGAGAAATTTGGGGATTGGGAGGATCCTCTGGCGGTGATTCACACCAGCGCGGAGGGACAGGTGGAGTATAAGGCTCTGCTCTATCTCCCCGCCAAGGCCCCTTATGATTTTTACACCAGAGAGTATCAGAAGGGGCTTCAGCTCTACTCCTCCGGGGTCCTTATTATGGACAAGTGCGCCGACCTGCTCCCGGACCACTTCCGCTTTGTGCAGGGTGTGGTAGATTCCCAGGACTTCTCTCTGAACATCAGCCGTGAGATTCTCCAGCATGACAGACAGCTGAAGATCATCTCCTCCAATCTGGAGAAAAAGATCAAGTCGGAGCTGATGAAGCTCCAGAAGAACGAGCGGGAGAAGTATGAACGCTTCTGGACCGCCTTTGGGACGCAGCTTAAATACGGTGTGGTCAGCGACTATGGCGCCCACAAGGAGCTGCTGAAGGATCTGCTCCTCTTCCACTCCTCTGCCGGGGAAGGCTTCACCACCTTGGCGGAGTATGGGGAGCGGATGAAGGAGGATCAGCCCTATGTCTACTATGTCTCCGCCGAAAGCGTGGATCGGGCGGCCAAGCTGCCCCAGTCCGAGCGGATCCTGGACAAGGGCTATGAGATCCTTTATCTCACCGACGAGGCGGATGAATTTTTGATGAATGCCCTTGGCGAGTGGGAGGGCAAGTCCTTTAAGTCGGTCTCGGAGGAGGATGCCCTGCCTGAGACGGAGGAGGAGAAGGAGGCCGCCGACAGGAAGGCCGAGGAGAACAGAGATGTGCTGGACTTTGTCAAGGAGACCCTGGGAGACCGGGTCAAGGAGGTCCGAATCTCCAGGATTTTGAGAAGCGGGGCGGTCTGCCTTACCGCGGACGGACCCATGAGTCTGGAGATGGAAAAATACTTCTCCAAGCTGGAGCAGAACGGACCCATGATGAAGGCGGAGCGGATTCTGGAGCTCAATCCGGATTCCGGGGCCTTTGCCGCCCTCCGCTCCGCCGTGGAGGAGGATCGGGAAAAGGCGGGGCGGTATGCCAGACTGCTCTATGGGCAGGCCCTCCTGCTGGCAGATCTTCCCCTGGAGGACCCGGCGGCTTATACAGAGTTGGTCTGCGGCCTCATGAAGTAAACCGGGAGAAGCCCTGCGGTAAAATGCTACGAAACAATCCTTACGAAACCCGAAAGATTGGTTGACCTGCATATTGAAATGTGGGGAAAGCTGTTGTATACTGCCAGATGAAGAAAGGGAATTTCCCCTTTTTACCGGGGTGAAAAGCCCTGACAGTATTCATGATAAGGTTTCACAAGGAGGCGGTAACAATGGTCATGGATGTGAAATTCGAGTCTCTGGCAGAGGTGGAGGCCTTGCAGAAATTAGCCAGTCATGCCGATCTGCCGGTCTATCTGGCCTCTCAGGATGAGGCGCTTCGGGTGGATGCCCGGACCTTTTTGGGCCTGTTTTCCGTGGACTTTTCCAAGCCTGTGAAGGTGATCACGGATTCGATGTATGTGATTCGCCGTCTGGAGCAGGCCGCTCGCAGCCAGGAAAACCATGCGGGTTAACCCGCATCCGATTTTGCTTGACACCCTCTGTGCGCAAGGCCCTGCCTGCATGGAGGGTGTCTTTTTGTGCCGAGCGTTCGTGCGGGGCCTCCGGAAAGGGGAAACATGGTAATCATAGAGTGGCTTTTGGATTTGCTCTTTCCACCGAAATGCCCTTTCTGCCACAGGGTGATGGACAGGCGGGAGGAGCTTTTTTGCGAGGGCTGTCAGAGGGAACTGCCCTGGGTACTGGGCAGACAGGGGGAGCAGCAGCCGGAATTTACCGCCGGCTGTCTCTCTCCGCTCTTCTATGAGGGGAGGACACGGGAGGCGGTCCACCGTTTTAAATTTCAGAATTGTCCCGGCTATTCCAAAGCCTTTGGGACCCTGATGGCCCAGGAGGTGGAAGATCTCTGGCCTCAAATCGCCTTTGACTGCGTGACCTGGGTGCCTCTGTCGGAAAAACGGCTTCGGAAACGGGGATACGATCAGGCTCGGCTGCTGGCGGAGGAAGTGGGGAGGCAGCTGGATCTTCCTGTGGAGCGGACCCTGGAAAAGACCCGCCATACCCCGGCCCAATCGGGACAGGAAGGGGTGTCCCGGCGCCGGGCCAATGTGCTGGACGCTTATTCCATGGCGGAGGGAATCCGGGTGGAGGGAAAGACCCTGCTGCTGGTGGATGATGTGGTCACCACCGGCTCCACCCTCTCCGAATGTGCCCGAATCCTCCGAACCTTTGGGGCTATAGAGGTGCGGTGCCTCACATTGGCTCGAACGGGGAAGAAATAAACATTGAAAAATGACGAAAAAGCCAGTATAATATATGGGATAATTGTTCTGACATCAGGCTACAATGAATCATACACAAAATTTTGAGGTGTAACATATGTTTAGTAAAGATATCGGAATTGACCTGGGCACAGCCTCCATCCTGGTCTATGTCAGTGGAAAAGGGGTGGTTCTTCGGGAACCCTCTGTGGTGGCCATTGATAAAAACAGCGGGAAATTGCTCAAGGTAGGTACAGATGCTCAAAAAATGCTTGGGCGCACCCCTGGTAACATTGTGGCGATTCGTCCCCTGCGGGAGGGTGTAATCTCTGACTATGATATGACAGAGCGGATGCTGAAGGAGTTTATCAAAAAAATCACCTCCTTCCGTCTCATCAAGCCTCGGGTGATTATCTGTGTTCCCTCCGGCATCACAGAGGTCGAAGAGCGCGCGGTCATCGATGCCGGCATCCAGGCCGGGGCGCGCCGGGTCTATCTGATTGAGGAGCCTCTGGCCGCCGCCATCGGTGCCGGAATTGACATCACCCGCCCGGATGGCCACATGATCGTGGACATTGGCGGCGGTACCGCCGATGTGGCGGTGATCTCCCTTTCCGGTATTGTGGAATCCTGCTCCATCAAGATTGCGGGAGACCAGTTTGATGAGGCTGTGGTCAAATACATCCGCAGAAAGCACAATGTCCTGATCGGTGAGCGGACCGCAGAGGAGCTGAAAACCACCATCGGCGCCGTCTATCCCCTGGAGGAGGAGCGGACCATGGAGATCAAGGGCCGCTGTCTGATGACCGGTCTGCCCCGTGTGTTTACTGTGACCTCCAGTGAGATGATCGAGGCCTTTGAGGAGCCTACCAGCCGCATTCTGGAGGCCATTCACTCGGTGCTGGAGCGGACCCCGCCTGAGCTGGTGGCGGACATCTCCACCAACGGCATTATGATGACCGGCGGCGGAAGCCTGGTCACCGGGTTTGACAAGCTGATTGAGGAGCACACGGGTATCGCCACCCATGTGGCGGAGGATGCCATCTCCTGTGTGGCTTATGGGACCGGAAAAAGCCTGGACTGGATCTCCGAGCTTCAGGACGGCACCATGAACATCTCCCGTCGGAAGCAGATGAACGGCTGAGGAAGCTCTCCGGGTTCGGAACGGGACCTTTCGGCCCCCTGCCGTCCGAGGCAAAATAGAAATGGAGCGTATCGAAATTCGATACGCTCCATTTCTGTTTTAGAGGCAGGGTGTTTCGTCATCCAGGAGAATGACACCCGCGCCCAGAGGACCGGGGCCGATGTAGACGCTGAGGGTGGCGTCCATCTCCCCCTCCCAAAAGTGTTCATAGTGGGGAAATTCCTGTTCCATGCGGGCACGCAGCTCCGCCATTTCCTCCGGGGCGCCGCCGTTTGCCACGATCAGGTTGTAACGTTTGTGATCTCCGATCTTTTCCCGAACCAGAGAGAGGAGTTTGTCCGCCACTGCCTTTCGGCCCCGGACCTTGGCAATGCTTTGCAGCTGACCGTCTTCCGAGAAGGTGATGAGAGGCTTGATGTTCAGCATGGTCCCCGCCAGGGCGGAGATTTTTCCGATCCGTCCGCCCTTCATGAGATACTCCAGGGTGTCCACAGAGAAGAAGGGGAAGGTATTTCGAATCAGGGTGGGGATGCGCCGCTCCGTGAGTTCCTCCCAGGACATACCGGACTGGATATCCAGAACGGTTTGCAGGACCAGAGAGCCTTCCCCCAAAGCGCCGGAGAGAGAGTCGAAGACCTTCAGCTCCATCCCGGCTTCCGTCACGGCGGGAATCAGGACCCGTACCATATTATAGGTCCCGGAGAGACCGGAGGAGAGGAGAATGGCAATGACCTTTTCGTAGCCGTCGGCATGGATGCGGCGGAGGACCGCCTCAATGGCCGCCCCGTCCGGAAGAGAGGTTTTGGGCAGCTGCCCGGCGGCCTGCCGGGCATAAATATCCCCGGAGAAAATGGATACACCATCATCGAATTCGCCATCCGGGCAGATGATCTTCAAAGGGACCACATAGACAGGGGCAGAGCCAATCAGGGCCGGCGATAAATCGGCGCAGGAATCGGTTAATACGGCGATCTTCTGTGGGTTCATGGAGGCTCCTTTCCGGCGTTGACAGAATGATTGCAATCAGTTATAATCACATAACACAGTTATGTTATGATTATAACACAGGGAAACGGATTGTCAAGGGGGAAGCGGGATGGACTACAGTGAGCGCCGAAAAGCCCAGAGCCGTCAGACGGAACAGCGCATTTTACAGGCCGCATTGGAGCTGATGCGGGACCGGGGCTATGAAAATGTATCGGTGCGTGACATCTGCGGAAGGGCAAAGATCACCACCGGGGCCTTCTACCACCATTTTCCCTCCAAGGACGCCTTGATCTCCAAAGGATTTGGGGCCTTGGACCACTATGTGGAGACGGTTTTGGAGCGCCGGGGAGAGGAGGAGCCGGTGGAGCGTCTTCGTACCGTAGTGGGGGCCTATGGGGATTTTATGGAGCGGGAGTGCGGCTCCCTGACCGCCAAATATTACCTGATGCGTCTCTCCAATGCCCAGGCCGGGGTACGGCTGGACCCCACCCGATTCATCCAGACTGTGATGGTGGACTGCTTCACCAAGGCATGGAAATCCAAGGAAAGTCTGAGGGGGAGGAGTCCCGAATGGGCGGCCCGGTTCTGTTACATCCATTTCCGCGGCGTGGTGATCGACTGGGTGCTGTCCGGGTATTCCTATTCCTTAACATCCAAGATGCTGGATGACTATGAGGCCTTTCGGGTCCTCTTTTTGGGATGAAGGCTGAGTGAGCGGATTTTCCGGACAGGGAGCCGTAACAGCCGGTCCCTGTTTTGCGCGGAGGCTCCCGGCGCGCTCAAACTGCCCTTTTACGGAGGGAAACCCTCAAGGCGCGGTGTTTCTGTCTGGGCGGAGTTTTTTATGCAACTGTAGGTTTGTCAAACATATTGGACAGTGCACTCAACAGGAGAAATCCAACCGATAGGTCTCATCGGGAAGTTGTTGGAACGGCGGTTGTGAAGGAGAAGCTGTTTTGCA
>JAHHSE010000074.1 GCA_020025395.1 Oscillospiraceae bacterium | reverse complement strand
GGGGGAGGGAGAGCCGCCCCAAAAGGAAAAGACTTGACATTCGTGAAAAGGACCATTAAAATAAATAAAATTTCCCGTGTACCATTGACCATGAAATCAACAAGAAAGTAGGAGATGCAGATGCAGGACAAATTCAAGGGCCAGGGCCTTACCTTTGACGACGTTTTGCTGGTTCCCGCCGAAAGCGATGTCCTCCCCGCCGATATCGACCTTCGCACACAGCTGACCCGGAAGGTGACTCTCAATGTTCCTGTGATGGCCGCCGCCATGGACACCGTCACAGAGTACCGTATGGCCATTGCCGTTGCCCGTGAAGGGGGGATCGGCATTATCCATAAAAATATGTCCATCGGTCAGCAGGCAGAGCAGGTGGACATGGTCAAGCGGAGCGAGAACGGGGTCATTACCAATCCCTTCTGGCTGGCGCCGGGGCACACCCTGCAGGAGGCCGATGAGCTGATGGCCAAGTACCGCATCTCCGGCGTACCCATCTGTGACAATGGAAAGCTCATCGGCATCATCACCAATCGGGACATGAAGTTCGAGACTGATATGTGCCAGCTCATCGACAATGTGATGACCAGAGAAAACCTGGTGACCGCCCCCGAGGGGACCACTCTCTCGGAGGCCAAGGATATTCTCCGCAGACATAAGGTGGAAAAGCTCCCCATTGTGGACAAGGACTTTCACCTGAAGGGACTCATTACCATTAAGGATATCGAGAAGGCCGAGGTCTATCCCAACTCCGCCCGGGACGAAAAGGGCCGCCTGATGGTGGGGGCCGCCATTGGCGTGACCCCCGATGTGCTGGACCGCACCCGTGCCCTGGTGGAGGCGGGGGCCGATGTTCTGGTGCTGGACTCCGCCCATGGACACAGCAGCAACATTCTGGAGTGTGTGAAGCGGATCAAGGCCCTCTATCCCGATGTTCAGCTCATCGCCGGAAATGTGGCTACCGCCGAGGGGACCCGTGCCCTCATCGAAGCGGGTGCCGACTGCGTGAAGATCGGAATCGGCCCCGGCTCCATCTGCACCACCCGTGTGGTGGCGGGCATCGGCGTACCCCAGATCACCGCCGTCTATGACGCCGCTCAGGAGGCCGCCAAGTATGGGGTCCCCATCATTGCCGACGGCGGAATCAAGTATTCCGGCGACATTGCAAAGGCGCTGGCCGCCGGCGCGAATGTGGTCATGCTTGGCTCCCTGCTGGCGGGCTGTGAGGAGTCTCCGGGGGATACGGAGATCTACCAGGGCCGTCAGTTCAAGGTGTACCGCGGCATGGGCTCCTTGGGGGCCATGGCCTGCGGCTCCAAGGACCGTTACTTCCAGCAGAACAACAAGAAACTGGTCCCCGAAGGGGTGGAGGGCCGTGTGCCCTACAAGGGACCGGTGGGAGACACCATCTATCAGATGATGGGCGGTCTGCGGGCCGGCATGGGCTATACCGGCTGCCATACCATCGACGAGCTTCACACCAAGGCGCAGTTTATTCAGATTACCGCCGCCGGCCTGAAGGAGTCCCATCCCCACGACATCTATATCACCAAGGAAGCGCCCAATTACACCCTGAACCCCTGATCGCAAGAGGCAGGCGGTGCCGGATTTTTCCGGTGCCGCCTGTTTTTTTGGATGCCGAAGAATGTGGGCGTGTTTCTCCGACGGTCCGGGGTCTTCCTGCGGTCTCATTGGGAGAAGTCCGTGGACGGGACTTTTTTTTCGTGGTATAATTGCCTGTATTGCACGGGAAGGGGTCCTTCCGACCCCTGTTCCCAGACAGACAGGACAAGGAGGATCTGCCATGCTTCATCTTCTGCTGGGCCGGGGCGGCATTGACCGCGCCGCTGTCATCCTGGCCCGTATGACCCGTCCGGAGGGGGGAAAAAGGCGCTGTCTCATCGTTCCGGAGCAGGCCTCCCACGAGGCCGAGCGTGCCCTGTGCGCCGCGGGGGGAGACAGGGTCTCCACCTATGGGGAGGTTCTCTCCTTTACCCGTCTGGCCAGCCGGGTCTTCTCCCAATGGGGTGGGACGGCTCAAAAAACCCTGGATGCGGGGGGACGGATCCTTCTGCTCTCGGCGGCGTTAAAGGAGGTCTCCTCCCAGCTCACCGTCTACGCAAAGCCCTCCCGAAAGCCCTCCTTCCTGATGCGGATGCTCTCCACCATGGATGAGCTGAAAAGCTGTCGGATTGACCCGGACACATTGGCGGAGGCGGGGGAAGAGGAGGAAAAGCTGCGGGATCTGGCCCTCATCTATGGGGCCTATAACGCCCTCACGGACCGGGTGGCGGCAGACCCAAGGGACCGTCTCACCCGTCTGGCCCAGGCCCTGGAGGAGAGCGGCTGGGCCGCCGGAAGGGAATTTTATCTTTTTGGCTTTACCGACTTTACCCCGCAGGAGCGGCGGGTTATCGCCGCCCTGATGGAAGGGGGGGAGGTGACGGTCAGCCTGCTCTGTGATCGGGCGGAACAGGGAGACCCCCTCTTTGACCCGGCCCGCCGCACCGTTCATCAGCTTTTAAATCTGGCCCGCCGGGCGGGACAGGAGAGCGAGATCGAGTATCTCACCGCCCTCCGTCCCCAGCCGGAGGAATTGGCCCACCTGGAAAAAAATCTGTTTGAAGACCGTCCCCAGCCCTGGCCGGAGGTCCCGGAGCGGCTTGATCTCTTTCGGGCGGACAGTCCCCGCTCGGAGGTGGAGTGGGCGGCGGCCCGCCTGCGGAGTCTGGCCATGGAGGGGGTGCGCTTTCGGGAGATGGCGGTGGTGGCGAGGGATTTTGAGCCATACCGCCCCCTGGTGGAGACCATCTTTCCCCAATACGGCCTCCCGGTCTTTACCAGCGCCATGACCGATATCCTGGAAAAGCCGGTTCTGGCGGTGGTAGCGGCTGCCCTGGAGGTGCTGGAGGGAGGGTGGCAGGAGGAGGATGTGCTGCGTTATCTGAAGACCGGCCTGACAGGGCTGACAGAGGACCAGAGGGACAAGCTGGAAAACTATGCGGAGGTCTGGGACATCCGGGGGAGCAAATGGACGAGTAAAAAGCCCTGGAGCTGGCGTCCCGACGGTCAGTTCGGCACCCTGAATCCGGAGGAGGACGAGGGCCTTTTGGAGCTGAACCGCTTAAAGGAGCAGGTGACTGCCCCTCTGCTGGCCCTGAAGCACAGCGGGGCAAAGACCGGGCGGGAGCAGGCCCGGGCCCTCTATGCCTTTTTGGAGGCCATTGACCTCCCCCGGCGGCTCACCCGGCGGGCAGAGGCGCTGGAGGAGCGGGGAAGGGTCCAAAAGGCGGAGGAGTACCGTCAGCTCTGGGAGATTTTATGTGCCGGTCTGGACCAGTGCGCCGTCATTCTGGAGAAGACCGACATGGAGCTGGACGAGTTTGGACAGGTGCTCAAGCTGGTCCTGTCCCAGTATGAGGTGGGGGCCATCCCGGTTTCTCTGGACCGGGTGACGGCGGGAGATCTGCCCCGTGTCTCCGGAAAGCAGGTTAAGGTCCTCTGTCTTCTGGGGGCCGATGACGGACAGATCCCCCAGGTCGCCCCCTCGGCGGGACTTCTCACCGATGAGGACCGGGATCTGCTGGCCCGGCGGGGGCTGGAGGCCGCCCCCCGGGTCCGGGACAAGCTGACCCGTGAGTGGACCATCCTCTATGAGGGCTGTACCCTGCCCACCCAAAGGCTCCTGGTCTTCTATCCCGCCCGTGGCAGCCAGGGGGAGGAGCGCCGCCCCTCCGCCCTGATCGCCCGCTTGAAGGGGGCCTTTCCCCGTCTGGTCCCCCATCTGGAGGGGGAGGAGGCCTTTCGCTTCTCCGCGCCCCTCCCCGCCCTGGAAACCGGACGGGAGGAGGTCTGGCCCCTGCTGGACGCCCTGCCGGAATACGGGGACCGGGTCCATCGGATGCGGGAGGCCCGAAAGCTCACCCGGGGAAGACTCAGTCCGGCGGCGGTGACCGCCCTCTATGGGAGAAAGGTCCCCATGTCGGCCTCCCGGCTGGACAAGTACAAGTCCTGTCACTTCTCCTATTTTATGCAGTATGGACTGAAGGCCAGGGCAAGAAGAAGGGCGGGCTTCTCCGCCCCGGAATACGGCACCTTTGTCCACTATGTTTTGGAGAAAGTGCTGACCAGAGGAGGGGCGGACCTGGATCGGGAGGGCCGGGGGGCGCTCATCCATGAGGTGGTGGAGGACTATGTGGCTCAGGAGCTGGGGGGGCTGGAGAATCAGACCCCGCGGTTTTGCTATCTCTTCCGCCGCCTGCTCAAAACCGTCACCCAGGTGGTGGAGGATGCCGCCCAGGAGCTGAACCGGGGAGACTTTGCGCCCATTGCCTTTGAGCTGGGCTTTGGCTCCGGGAAGGACCTTCCTCCCATCACCTTTTCCGCCGGGGGGGTGACGGTGAGCCTCTCCGGCTTCGTGGATCGGGTGGACGGCTGGGAAAAGGACGGAAAGCTCTGCCTTCGCGTGGTGGACTATAAGACGGGGCGGAAGAGCTTTGACTGGAGCGATGTCTGGAACGGAATGGGACTTCAGATGCTGATCTATCTGAACACTCTGACCAAGGAGGGAGGCCCCCTCTTTGGGAAGGAGATCATCCCAGCCGGGGTCCTCTACATCCCCGCGCGGGATGCCATTGTCTCCGGTCCTCCCGACATGAGGGAGGAAAAGATCGAAAAGGAGATCGCCAAAGCGCTGCGCCGAAAAGGGGTGGTGCTGAACGACCCGGAGGTGCTGGACGCCATGGAGCATCTGGAAGAGGGGGAGGAGTACCGATTCCTTCCTCTCAAGGTGACCAGGGCGGGAGAAATCACAGGGGAGGAGCTGGTCTCCGCCGAACGGATGGGAAAACTGGGCCGCCATGTGGAGAAGGTCCTCACCGAGATGGCGGGAGAGATGGCAAGGGGCTCCATTGCGGCCGATCCCTTTTGGCGGGGTCCGGACAGGAACGCCTGCCTCTATTGCGAGTACGCCCCGGCCTGTCAGTTCCGCGAGGGGGTGGGGGAGGATCACCGCCGCCCCATGAAGACCATGAAGCAGGCCCAATTCTGGACGGCCTACGAGGAACAGGAGGGAGAATAAAATGGCATTTCCACTGACCCGGGAACAGCGGGCTGTGGTGGAGGACCGGGGGGGAGAGCTGCTGGTCTCGGCTGCGGCCGGCTCCGGCAAGACAAGGGTGCTGGTGGAGCGGCTGCTGGACCGGGTGATCCGGGAGAAGCTGGACATTGACCGCTTTCTGGTCATCACCTTTACCCGTGCGGCCGCCGCCGAGCTGCGGGGCCGAGTGGCGGAGGAGCTTTCCAAACGGCTGTCGGAGGAGCCGGAAAACGGCTGGCTCCGCCGTCAGTCCGCACTGGTCTACAAGGCGCCCATTTCCACCATCCACGCCCTCTGCGGAGAGCTGCTCCGGGAGTTTGGGCACAGGCTGGATTTAGATCCGGATTTTCGTCTGATGGACGAGGGGGAAACCGGCCTTCTCCGGTCCAGAGTGCTGGAGGAGGTGGTGGAAAAGCGGTATGAGACCCTTTCCCGGCACCCTGACTTTGTGGCCCTGGTGGACACCCTTTCCGCGGGGCGGGATGACAGCAGGCTGCTGCAGATCACCTCCGACCTCCACCTCAAGCTCCAGGCCCATCCGGACCCCATGGGCTGGCTGACCCGAATGGAGGAGGCCTATCGGCCGGATCGGAAGAAGGACCCGGGGGAGACCATCTGGGGAAGAAGCCGATTGGAGACCCTGGCCCGCAGGGCGGAATATTGGGCCAGGGCATTGCGGCAGGGAGAGGAGCTGACCGAAGCGGACCCCAATCTGGAAGCCAACTACCGTCCCTCCATGGAGGCGGGAGCCGTCCTCTTTGAGCGGCTGGCAGAGGCCGCCCGGACAGGCTGGGAGGCAGTGCGGGCCATGGAGGGGGCAGAGTTCCCCAGAGTGGGCCTGAAGCGGATGGACAAGACCCTGTTGGAGGTGGAGCAGGTGAAGGCCATCCGCACCGCCGGACGGGAGGCCCTCTCCGAGCTGCTGGGGGTCTGCCGTCAGCCGGGGGAGGAGGTTTGGGAGGATCTGGCCGCCATCTCCCCGGCGGTAACCGGTCTCTTCTCCCTGGTTCGGGACTTTGATGCCCGGCTGACTGCCGAGAAGAGGGGGAGGAGCCTGCTGGATTTCAATGATTTGGAGCATTTGACCGTCCGTCTTCTGGGGGAGGAGGAGATCGCCCAAACCCTGAGCAATCGGTTTGCGGAGGTGATGGTGGACGAGTATCAGGACACCAATGAGGTGCAGAATGTGATTTTCTCCGCCCTGACCCAAGGGGGGAAGACCCTGGTGCAGGTGGGGGATGTGAAGCAGTCCATCTATCGGTTCCGTCTGGCGGATCCCACCATTTTCCTCAAAAAATACAACACCTTCCCCAAGCGGGAGGAGGCGGGGGCGGGGGAGCCAAGGCTGGCCCTCCTCACCCGGAATTTCCGCTCCCGGTCCCAGGTGCTGGGCTCGGTCAATGACTTTTTCCGGGCGGTGATGTCCCCGGTGCTGGGGGAGATGGAATACACCCCCAGGGACGCCCTCTATCCCGGAGCCTCCTATCCGGCGCCGGAGCAGGACGGCTGGAACACCGAGCTGGACATTCTCATGAATGAGGAGGAGCAGGAGGAGAAAATCCCCAGGGACCTGATGGAGGCCCGCTTTGCGGCCCGCCGTCTCCGGGAGCTGCTGGACACGGGCTTTCGGGTCACCGAGGGGGAGGGGCTCCGCCCGGTCCGTCCAGGCGATATGGCGGTGCTGGTCCGCTCTCCGGGACCTGTGTCCCACTATTATGCCAGGGCCTTTCGGGAGGTGGGTCTTCCCTGGCAGGCCGATGGGAGCGGAGATCTGATGGAGACGGTGGAGGTGTCGGTGGCCCTTGCCCTCCTTCAGATGGTGGACAACCCCAGACAGGATGTCCCCCTCATTGCCGCCCTCCGCAGTCCTGTGTGGGCCATGTCCGCGGATCGTCTGGCCCAGCTTCGGGCCGCCTGTCCGGAGGGGGATTTTTACGATGCCCTTCTGGCGGGTGGAGAGCGGGGAGAGGAGGACTGTGAGGACATCCTCGGCACCCTGGGGGATCTGCGGCTGGAGGCCGCCGACCAGCCTGCCCACGAGTTTCTCTGGAATCTCTACCAAAGGACCAACCTGCTGGGCCTGTTTTCCGCCATGGACGGGGGAGGGGACCGGCGGGAGAACCTGCTCATGCTCTATGAG
>JAHHSE010000073.1 GCA_020025395.1 Oscillospiraceae bacterium | reverse complement strand
ATTTGATACCGATGTGACCGCCGTCTATGAGCGTTATCTCATCGCCCTCCCCTCAGAGCAGAGGCGGGACGATGGCAGATCGGTCCTCTTTGTGGAAGGGAATTTCGGGGAGGGGGATGCGCTGACAGCGGAAAAGCAGCCCCTTTCCCAGGAGGATGCCGCCACGATCCAGACCCCTCTGCATCGGCGGGATGTGCTGGAACGGTGGACGGTCCGCATTCCCCAAGACGGACAGGACAGCCACACCATCCGTTACCTCTCCCCCAGTGGGAAGACGGAGCGTGTGGAACTCTACCAGCGGATGGAGGAAGCGTGGGAGCGGGTGGAGACCACCACAGCGGGCAGCTATCTCCTCTTCCAGACCGATCGGACCGCCCTGGAGATGGCAGTGGTCCATCGGACCTCCATCTGGTGGGTCTGGCTGGTGGCCATCCTCCTGCTGGGGGGATTGGGCTGTCTCTTTATCCAGGGGCGCAGGCGGTTCCGTCTCACCCGAATGGTAGAGGGGGAGAAAAGGGAAACCACCCCTCAGGACAACAGAAGAATGAGGCGGAGAAAGAAAATTGCGGTGACGGCTGTCCTGCTGACCGGCTGCTTCTGCGGAGTGCTGTGGTTCTTCGCTTCGGGTATGGCGGATCGGATCGCCGTGATGCAGCTGCTAAGCAGCTACGGCCGCCGCCCGGATCTCCGAATGGAAATGACGCTCCGGGGATCGGTGGGGGACCGTCAGTATCAGATGGATGGGGACCTGGCCCGGATGGATGTGGACGGTCACCGTGTGATGCGGATGGAGCAGCTGGGAGCCGCCCTGTACTATTGTGACGGGAGGATCTATCTGGAGGATGGCAGAATCATCCCCATGGGGGACGGCCTTCCCCGGTACGACAAGCTGTTGAGCACGGTGAAGGACCTCTTCCGGGAGGGGAAGATCTCGGTTTTCTCCAACAGCGGAGAGCGGATTTACAGCATCACCGTCTCCGGGGAGCAGGCCTCCCTTCTTCTGAACGATTTGCTGCCCCGGGAAATGGTTGGATTGGAAGCGCTGAAACGGCTGGACCTGGACCTGACGGAAAAGGGGAGGGGCCTCTCCACCCTTCGTCTGTCCCTGGAGGCAACTATGGACGACCCGGAAAAGACGCCTCTCTCCCTCACCGCCCAATGGGAGCTGTGCGAGAAGGAGGAGCCGGAGATTCCCCAGGCGGTGCGGGATGCCATTCGGAACGGCAGCGGGGAGGAGATGGATCTTCTTCCCCTTGTGACGGCCTGGGAACGGATGAATGCCAGAGACCCCCTGACGGCCCAGCTCCGCTTCGGAGCGGACTGCGGCCCCCTGGTGTTCCAGGATGAAATGGAGCTTTTCCGCACCTATGTGGAAGGGCAGCGGGTGAATATCATTCGGAAGAGCGGACACGCGCTCTATGTGACCGAGGGGCTGATTTTGGATGAGAGGGGCAGCACGGTGGCGGATGTTCAGGATGGGATGTCCCGTCTGCTGGAGACCGTCTATCGGCTCAGTCTGCAAGGGGATCTGAAGCAGGAGCAGAGGGACGGAAACTGCCGATACACCCTGACCCTGGACCAGGATGAAATTCTGACCATGGTCCGGGTACTTCTGCCCCAGGCGGAGACATGGGAGCCTCTCTTCCGGGAGGGGAAGATTCAGCTGGATCTGTCCGAGGGAGAGATCCGGCAGATCTCCTTCGATTTTCAGGGCAGCATTCAGGTTCTCGGTGTAAAAGCGCCGGCCTCCATCACCGGTCAGCTCACCTTCCGGGAGGGGGAGACCTCCCTCACCATTCCGGAGCCGGTGGCAGAATCATTAGAGAAAGTGAGGTCTTGAGGATGGCACATAAGGTCATCTGCATCGGCCGTCAATTTGGCAGCGGCGGACGGGAGATTGCCCTGAGGACAGGGGAGAGACTTGACCTTCCGGTTTATGACCGGGATCTGCTGAGTTTGGCCTGTGCCTATGGAGACTTGGCGGTGGAGAAGCTGGAAAAAGCGGATGAAGCCGCCACCAACCCCTATCTGTTTCAAGGTGTGTATGAGGGAAATCAGCATATTATCCGGGGGCAGCCCACCTCTGAGGTCCTCTTTTCCCTGCAAAGTCATGAGATTCAAAGACTGGCCGATCTGGAGGACTGTATCTTTGTGGGGCGGTGCGCGGATTATGTGCTAAAGGGGAAGGAGGTCTCCATGCTGCGGGTCTTTGTCCGAGCCCCCTTTGAATATCGGGTTCGCCGGAAAATGGAGCTGGAGGGGCTGAGCCTGGGAAAGGCCATACGGAAGGTGAAACGGATGGACAGCCGGAGACGGAAATATTACGAACATTATACCGGACAGGAGTGGGGCGAGGACTGGGATCTGGACCTGGACATGGGAAAGAGGAGCATGGAGGAGGCGGTGGGGGAGATTACCCGCCGCTACCAAACGCTTTGAAAAAACGGCTGCCGGGTGGATCGCCGCGTCAAACCCCGTCAAATTGAGCACCGCTGCCCAGAACCTGGCACTCTCATTTTCGCCAACCCACATACCCGGGACCTCCTTCCGGCCATCCAGATTGACGCCAATGGCAATGTACACTGCTTTCTTTACGATCTGCCCTTCGCTGCGGACATGGTAGTGGATAGCATCCAGAAAAACCACGGCAAAGCCGCCCTGCCGATCTCGAGGGACGGATACCTCCACAGCTCCAAAGCGGGTACGCAGTGTCTTGCTGTCGATATTTTCCAGCCGCAGCAGCTCACGGATTTTTTCCCGACGGGCATTTTCTTTCGGAGGGCGATTTCCTCTGGACATATAGCAACCCTCCTGTGTGGTGCATCTATTCTGCACCACACAGGAGGGTTACACAAAGGCTGGGATCGTCTCTCAGAGAGGGGATTCTTCCATCCTCCGGAATTTTCTTTGCGATCCATGGTGTTTTACATCCTGCGTCCATCGCTATGAATTTCACACATTCAAATCTGCTTGTTATCAGCACCCTCTTTATGAGCACAACAGGATCTGTGCCGGGTCTGCCGTTGACATGGCAGTAATATGGAGACAGCTTCTCATACAGCCAGACGCAGTCCATAACACGGTCCATTTGATGCAGCAAATGATCTGCAGGCACCAAAGTATCCAAATCCGTAATGACTGGCACTCTTCTCGCATTCTTCTGCCCCTGCTTCATCACGAAACACCTCCATTTCCTCTATTACACAGAAAATAGGGGCATATTGGAAGTTTTTCGACAGTCTCAAAGGAACGGGATGACCGAAGTTCGGTCATCCCGTTCCTTACCCTGGGGGAATTTGTACCCGGCCGGGGGCGTGGGGGAGGGTCGCTCCATGGTCTTCCCCTCCGGAAAGCCGCTCTCTGTGACTGTCCGTTCCTTTAAAAATCGGGGTGAAGGCGGCGGCGGATGGTCTCAAAGGATTCATCCACCAGAAGCCTTCCGTCACAGAACACCGGACGGAGGAGATTTCCGGGGGCGTCGATCTCCTCCAGCGTGTGATGATCTGTATAGGAGAGGAGACCGTTTTCCCCCCGCTTGACGATACAGCCCCCCATTTGGGACTTCTTCCCCGCGCTGTTTCTTCCCCGGTCCGTGATGGGATCCTTATACAGATACCGCTCTTTCCCTGCCACCACCCCCAGGGTGGCCTTGAGGGCAAACCCCAGGGAATCCCGTGTCACATACTGATAGGTATAGGAGCCAAAGCCCAGAACAATGTTATTGGCGGCAAAGCCCTTTTCCGCCAGACGCCGGAAAATCTCGGTTCCCATCTCAAAGGTAATGGCGTCTCCATAGATGATCCCCACCGAGGGATGGAGTACCCGATAGCCCTTTTGGTTCACCCTGCCTCCAAACAGGTTCCAGAGCAGACCGATGACCCCATGCTCCTCCGGGGTTTTCTCTCTGGCCGCCAGACAAAGCTCCCCCTCCGGGGAGACCCACGCATCCACCATCTCCCAATCGGTCTGGACCCGATGGACCCTTTGGCCGTCCGGTCCCTGGGCGGTCAGCTTCTCAAAATACCGTTTGAGTCTTTCCTCCCTGGTCTCCCCCTCCAGACGGTCCAAATGGATATAGGGGTCCCCCGCCCCGCAGACAATGTCAGCCGGATGCCCGGAGTCCGGGCGGATCAGCACTCTGCCCTGACGGTTCAAAATGAGCTCCTTGAGCTGTGGGAGATAGTCTGTCAGCGTCCGCCACAGATTCCAGGTGTCCGACACCAGGCTGATGGTGCCATTGGGCCGGACCCTGGTGAGAAAATCCCGATAGGCCTCCAACTCCCGGTCCTCCCCATAGCTCTCCATCACCGAATGCTCCGTGGACGGAGTTCCCTGGGAAAATTCCCTCACATCCGAAATGGCGTAATAGGGGTCCAGCCAGTACGAGGTGGCCACGGTGGCTGTGGAGCGGAAGGAGAGCAGATGGGCGCTGTCAGCCAGCAGGGCGCTCTCAATCCCCGGCATCCCCCGCATGGAAAAATTCCCCCCCGCCATACAGCGCGGGGCGGAAGCCTCCGCTGTCCTGTCATACCAGACATCCACCAGCGCCCGGCGGTTGTGGTCGGCGATGGTGGCGTCGGTACTGGCCTGCCAGACGGTACAGGAGAGAACGGTCTCCAGATATTCGGGAAGCCAGTACATCCCTGGCCTGGTGGCCCTCAGCTCCGCCATGGGACATCCGATGGGAACCCGTGTCCCCTCAGGCACCGCCCGAATCTGGATGGGCAGAAAGCCGTATGCATGGACCCGTTTCAGCCCCTCCAGCTCCCGCTGGGCAATCTCCCGGTCAAACTGCTGCCCCACATAGAAGAGGTACTCATCCTGTATCTCCTCCCAGGGGCGCTCAAAAAAGGTGGCTTGGAACCGGTCGATTAAAATATGCTTGATGGCATATTGCAGGCCAAAGCAAACCGCATAGTCCACCCCCTCCAATCTGGAGCGCCGGGGGGTGAAATACAGGATCATCTGCTCTGTTTCCGGGTGAAAACAGGACGCGTGGAACACCTTGTAAAAATCCGTCAGCAAAATGGCCGGGATATTCCGATCATACTTCCCAGACATGGAGTACCTCCTTTACAGCACCGCAACCTGCAGCCCCTTCAGGACCTCTAATGCGGCGGTCTGAAGCCGGGGATCAAAGGTTTTCACCAAAGAGGCATCCACCTTGATCCGTGCCTCCGGAAAGGCCGCCTGCAAGCAGCAGATGTTAGAGATCACACAGATGTTGGTCACAAGTCCCACTACTTCAATCTCCTCAAAGGACCGATCTTTGGAAAAAGCGGCGTAGCTTTCCGGAGAGGCCCCGAAGGTCCCCTTTCGGAAGACCGTAATGGGCATTCCCTTTTTCCGATTCTCCTCCACGGTCTTTCGCACCTCTCCGTACAGCTCCCATCCCTCGGTTCCCTGGATGCAGTGGGGGACGGGCAGGGAAAGACCCTCTCTGGTATTTAAATAATCCGTCCCGTGGGTATCATAGGTCACAAGGACCTGATCCCCCTCTTCCAGTACCTTCCTGATCCGGCGGGCAATGGGCCTGTCCATCTCCTCCGCCCCGGGAAACCCTAGGGACCCGGATACAAAATCCACCTGATAATCAATCACAGCCAGCAATTTCATCTTCAAACACTCCTTACACATTTGATTTTCGGATGGCTTCTCTCCCTGGGCAGACAGGAATTGGTGGTTAAAATGGCGGTGATGTTCTCATCCTCCAAAATCGGGCCTTCAAATACACTCCGCTCCACATGGGCGCAGCACAGATAGACCTCTTCCAGCTGCGGAGCCGCCTGTTTCAGGGCCTTCGCCGCATAACAGGCCGTCCGTCCTCCCCGGCACAGATCATCCACCAGAACAGCCTTTTTGGCCTCCTTTGGAATCGTCCCGGAGACCGGATAGGCCTCTGTCAGCCTCCCGTCCTCAAAGCTCCGCCTCTTTCCCATCACCACCACGGGGACCCCGGTCCTCCTCAGCCCATGATAGCGCTTTTCCGCCCCCAAATCGGGCAGGACAAAGAGGCTCTCCCTCCCCAGCTCCTTTTGAAGCTCAAGGGCAATCTCCATACTGACCAGATGATTTTCCACCCGATCCAAAAGGGCAAGGGAGACATCGGAATGGGCCTCCCAGGTGATGACTCTGGAAAACCGAAGCCCATTGAGAAGGCGCGCAAAATACCTGATTCCCAGGCAGCGGACCCCCTCTGTCCGATCCAGACCTCCATAGGGTAGATAGGGCAGGAAGAGGGAGACCTTCTCAAATCCCAGATCATCCAGCGTACCCTTGAGAAAAATCAGTCCCATCAGATCATCGTTGCTCTCAAACTGGCACAGAATCTCCACCGGCTCTGTGGGAGAGAGTTCCTTCAGTCCCTCCCAGTCAAAATAGATCTCCTGATTTGGAAACTTCCCCAGCTTTATGGGGATATGATTCACACACAGCATAGAAAAAGCCCCTTTCTCCTTACTCCGCCCAATGATATAAGAGGGCGGGCCGCCTGCTTCCACTGAGCTTTCCGCATTCACGGAGCCTCTCTCCCAGTCTCCGCCTGGTATTGGCGGATGGCTCCCCCGTAATCAGAAGGACCAGATTCTCCACCTCCTGAATGGTAAAGGGGTCCGGGAGCAGATACCTCATCAGATCGGTCCACCACAGCTTTCCGCTGAGACGCTCCCTGGCATCCCGCAGGATCTGGGCATGGTCGAAGGCCAGCCGGGAATATTCGAGCTGTTCCTCCCCCCTTTGGAGGATCTCCCTCTGCCAGTCCACGGCAAACCAGTCTCCCCCCAGTCCAGGGTCATTGGTAAGGCCCAGATAGGCCATGCTGACGATCCGTCCTCTGGGGTCACGGTGAATGGCATCATAGAGCATGAGCTGTTCACAGTAGAATCCGGATACCCCGGTTTTTTGCCGGACCTTCTCCACCAAAACCTCCCCCGCCAGTCTGTCTACGGGGACAATGCCGCCCGGCAGGCTACAGTCTCCCAGCTCATCTTCCCGGCGGGTGAGCAGGACCTCCAGCCGTTTTTCCCCATAGCGGAAAATGACCCCGTCCACGGACAAATAGGGATGCCGATACCGGCTCAGATCATTCATGTTCTCCCCCCCTTTTTCTCTTTTCTAATTTATATCATATTGAAATTTATTAGTCAAGTATTTTTTCAAGTTGAAATCAATTTCCCCTCCCTCCTCCTCACGGTCAGCCCCAGGGAGCGGGGTTTAAAAAAGCGGCCTGTTCAGGCCGCTTCCAGAGTGTCGAAAAAGTCCAGCTTATGCTGGGCTTTTTCTGTTTGATCGGGTAAA
>JAHHSE010000072.1 GCA_020025395.1 Oscillospiraceae bacterium | reverse complement strand
GAATGTCACCATCCCTTTGCCCTGGCCTGTCTTTATGGTCTTTTCCGCCTTTGTGATGATTGGGACCGTCAATTCGGTGAACATCACAGACGGCGTGGATGGTTTGGCTGCCTCGGTGACCCTCCCTGTAATGGTCTTTTATACCGCTGTGGCTGCCGTCTGGGGGTATCAGTCTCTGGGCCTTCTCTCTGCCGCTCTGTCCGGTGGTCTCGTGGCCTTCCTCTTCTATAACTTTCACCCCGCCAAGGTCTTTATGGGAGACACCGGTTCCCTCTTCCTGGGCGGGATGGTCTGCGGACTTGCCTTCGTCTATGATATGCCCCTCATCCTGATCCCGGTGGGCATCATCTACATTGGGGAAACCCTGTCCGACATCATCCAGGTCACCTATTTTAAGCTCACCCATGGTAAGCGGATCTTTAAAATGGCCCCTCTCCATCACCACTTTGAAATGTGCGGCTGGAGTGAGATCCGGGTGGTGGCCACCTTCTCAGCCATCACTCTGGCGGCCTGCCTCATTGCCTTTGCCGGGATCTGGGACCGTTTTGCCCGTTAACCCTCATCTTTTTGAAAGGAGTCCTGCAGCCCATGGCAAAAGCCAAACGAGACCTGACCCTGCAGGAGCAGTGGGCCAAGGGTCCCATTGACCTCCCCTTCCTCACCCTTACCCTCCTCCTTCTGGGGGTAGGACTCATTATGGTCTTTTCCGCCTCCTCTGCCACCGCCTTTTATGAGGAGATGTCCAACCACGACCCCAGCTACTACGCCAAACGACAGTTCATCTTTGCCGTCACCGGCTTCGCTCTCATGTATCTCACCTCCCGCCTCAATTATCAGCAGCTCCGCTGGATGTCCATCTTTATCCTGGCCGCCTCCATCCTCCTTCTGATTCTGGTCCTTATTCCCGGAATCGGCGTGGAGCGAAACAATGCCAGACGGTGGATTCGAAGCATTGGCCCCATCCCCCAATTCCAGCCCTCTGAGCTGGCTAAGGTCGGGGTGGTCCTCTACTTCTCCGCACGGCTCTGTAAACGGGACACCTCCCCCAAAGTGAAAAGACTCAAGAAACAGGATGCCCGCAGCTTCCATGGCCGACTCACCATTTTTTTAAACAACATCGGATTTTTGGAGCTTATCCCCTATGGTCTCATTCTGCTCGTCATCGTGGTTCTGATGAAGTTCGAACCCCATATGTCGGGTACCATCCTGATCCTGGTCGCCGGGGCCGCCGTTCTCTTTGTCTCAGGCATTAAACTGGGCTGGTTCATCGGAGGCGGCTCCTTTCTGGCTGCCGCCCTGATCTTCATCATCACCAGCACCGACTACATGACCAAGCGGATTGATATGTGGCGGGATCCCTGGTCCTATCCCAAGGAGGGCGGCTATCAGACCATCCAGTCCCTATACGCCATCGGCTCTGGCGGTCTTTTAGGCCTGGGTTTGGGAAAAAGCCGCCAGAAATTTCTTTACCTTCCGGAAGAACATAACGATTTTATTTTCGCCATCGTCTGTGAGGAGCTGGGCTACATCGGTGCCGCCATCGTCCTCCTTCTCTTTGCCCTGTTGATCCTCCGGGGATACTGGATCGCCCTCCACGCCAGAGACCGCTTCGGTGCCCTTCTGGTTGTGGGCATCACCACCCTTCTGGCCTTCCAGGTCTTCTTGAACATCGGGGTGGTCACCAACCTCTTCCCGGTCACCGGAATCTCCCTCCCCTTTTTCTCCTACGGCGGGACCGCCCTCTGGATCCAGCTGGTGGAGATGGGCATCATTTTAAGCGTCTCCCGTCAGATCCCGGCCCCGAAACAGGATTGAACGGCCGGCTCTGCGCCTTTCCTTGACTCCATTTAGAAAAAAGGTGTATGCTATGAAAATTCTTTTCACCTGCGGCGGTACCGCCGGACACATCAATCCCGCTGTGGCCCTCGCCAGACTCTTTCAGGAGCGGCACCCCAGCTGCCAGATCCTTTTTGTCGGGGCGGACGGAGGGATGGAGACCCGTCTCATCCCCAAAGAGGGCTATGAAATTCGGACGGTGACCATCAGCAGCTTTTACCGCTCCTTCTCCCCAAACGCCATCAAACATAACCTGAAAACCCTCACCAACCTGACCCGCTCCCAAAAACAGGCGAAGGCCATTTTGGACGATTTCCGGCCGGATCTGGTGGTAGGGACCGGAGGCTATGCCTCTTTCCCTCTGGTCAAGACTGCTGCTGCCCGCAAGATCCCAACCGCAGTCCACGAGTCCAACGCCGTCCCCGGTCTGACCACCAAGACCCTCTCCAAGGTGGCCGATCTGGTGATGGTGGGCTTCGAGGAGAGCCGCTTTTGCTATCAGCATCCGGAACGGGTCACCGTCACCGGAACCCCGGTGCGGGGGGACTTCTTCCGCTATACCAGGTCAGAGGCCCGGGCGGCTCTGGGGCTGGAGGACAACCGTCCCCTGGTGGTCTCCATCTGGGGCAGCCTGGGGGCTGAGGTGATGAACCGACACATGGAGGCGTTCTTCTCCCTGGAAAAGGATTCCAGTGTCCCCTTCCGTCACATTCATGGTGCCGGACGAAACTTCAAAGCCCTGACCCAGGCCCTTGGCGACCTTCCCGACGGTCTTGAAATTCGGGAATATATCTACGATATGCCAACTGTCATGGCGGCGGCCGACCTGGTCCTCTGTCGGGCGGGAGCCTCCACCATCGCCGAGCTGACCGCCCTTGCCAAACCCTGCATCCTGGTCCCCTCCCCCAATGTCACCGGGGACCATCAGACCAAAAATGCCCAGGTTTTGTCCCAGGCCGGAGGTGCCGTCCTCCTTCCCGAAAAGGACTGCTCCGGTCAGATTCTGTTTGATCAGGTGAATCGGCTCCTCAAGGACGATGGGGCCAGAGAGAAAATGAGAGCCTCTCTCCAGTCCCTGGGCACCCCTGACGCCAATGAACGCATTTATACCGCCCTGCTCGGTCTGATTCGCTGACCGTTTCACTCCCTCTGCATAGGATGGGTTAAATCCTGAAATGCGGAGGGCGAACTCATGAATGTTTTTACCATCTCCGGCGGACGGCCCCTGGAAGGCAGTTTGACTGTTCACGGGGCCAAGAACAGCGTCCTGCCCATCCTCGCCGCCACAGTTCTCTGTCCCGGTGTGACCACCATCCAAAACTGTCCCCCTCTCTCCGATGTGACCGCCTCTCTGAGCATCCTCACCCATTTGGGATGCAGGGTCACTCAGGAGGGTGATACCGTCACTGTGGACGCCTCCACCCTCACCCGTCAGAGCATCCCCGATTCCCTGATGCGGGAGATGCGCTCCTCGGTCCTCTTTCTGGGTGCCATCCTGGGACGGACCGGTCGGGTCTCTCTCAGCTATCCCGGCGGCTGTGAGCTGGGACCACGGCCCATTGATCTCCATCTGGATGCCCTTCGGACGCTTGGAGCGGAGATTCGAGAGGGGCCGGAAGGACTGATCTGTGAGGCGGCCCAGCTCCGCGGAGGCGCCGTCACCCTCCCTCTCCCCAGCGTGGGGGCCACGGAAAACGCCATCCTGGCGGCGGTTTCCGCGTCAGGGGTCACCACCATCACCAATGCCGCAAGAGAGCCGGAGATCCTGGATCTCCAACGCTTTTTGTGTACCCTGGGGGCCAGGGTCTGCGGAGCCGGTGGCTCGGTTATCACCATTCAGGGCGGTCTTCCCCTCCATGGTGGGACATACAGGGTCATGGGAGATCGGATCGTGGCCTGCACCCATCTGGCCGCCGCCGCCGCCGCGGGAGGAGAGATTACCCTTCTGGGTGTGGACCCCGTTCATCTGGTCCCTGTCACCGACCTGTTTCAATCTGCCGGGTGTCAGGTCCACTCCGATGGGAAGGCCCTCCATCTGGCGTGCAGAGGGCCGCTCCATGGAGGGGCCACCATCCGCACCGCTCCCTATCCCGGCTTCCCCACCGATGCCCAGGCTCCGGTCATGGCCTCTCTCTGCGGAGCCCGGGGAACCACCCTCTTTGTGGAAACCATTTTTCAGAGCCGCTATCGCCATGTAGATGAGCTGATCCGTATGGGGGCCGAGATCCGCACCGAGGGCCGTGTCGCCGTTCTTACCGGGGTATCTCGTCTTCACGGTGCCCATGTCCGCGCCCACGATCTGCGGGGTGGAGCGGCCCTGGTGGTGGCAGGCCTGGGGGCCGAAGGAGTGACCACGGTGGAAGGTCTCGAACACATTGACCGGGGCTATTTCCATCTGGAAGACGATCTTTGCCGCTTGGGGGCAGAGATTCAACGAATTGACAAAGGAGCATCCGATTGTGGCGTCACGAAAGAACAAAAAACGGAGAAGGCGTAATCGAGGGCGTTTTTCTTTCCTTTATGTTCTCCTGTCCGTTCTTCTCATTACCGCCGCCCTGGTGGCCGGCAGTGTAGTCTTTTTCCGTGCCGATACCATCACTGTTAGCGGAAACATCCGCTACACCTCGGAGGAGATCATCTCCGCGGCCCAGGTACAGACCGGAGACAACCTCTTTGGACTGGATCGAAAGGAAATCAGCCGGCGTATCCTCACCTCCCTGCCCTATATCCAAAAGGTTTCCATTCGTCCTGCCTTTCCCGCAGAATTGCGGATCATTGTCACGGAGAGCCGTGCCGCGGTCTCCCTGCAGGGTCCGGAGGGCTGGTTCCTTCTGGACCCCTACGGCAAACTGGTGGAGGCCGGAACCGGCGCTCTTCAGGAGAAGGCCCCGGTGGTCCGGGGACTCTCTCCTCAGACCCCCTCGGTAGGTACCTATCTGGCCACGGCCCCGGAAGAGACCTATAAGCTGAATGCCATGATCCAGCTGCTCACCGCCCTGGAAACCCATGAAATCTTAAACAACCTGCGTTTTTTGGATGTGACCGCCTCCAACCAAATCCTCTTCGGATATACCGAGCGCTTCACGGTCAAAATCCCCATGAACTGTGATTTTGACTACAAAATCCGAGCTTTGGAATATGTGGTCAATGCCCTGGAGGAAAATGAGACGGGCCTCATTGACCTCACTGACCTGAAGGAAGTTCATGTCATTCCCAACTAGATCCCGCCCGAAAAACCCCAAGTTTGACTGGATTTTCCACCTTTTTCTCTTGACCAAACCGAAAAAGTAGCATAGAATAATATGCAGTGCAGATTTTATTCTGTCTCCCTAAAATAAAACATCTTCTTTCGTTTACATAGGAGGAATCAGATATGGCCTTTGGATTGGATACCGGTCCTGACAGCGTTGTGAACATCAAAGTCATTGGTGTAGGCGGCGGCGGAAATAATGTTGTGAATCGCATGGTACACTCCGGGATGCAGGGCGTTGACTTTGTCGCTGTCAATACGGACAAGCAGGCCCTGGCGGTGTCCAGCGCTACCACGAAAATTCAAATCGGTGAAAAGCTCACCGGCGGTCAGGGTGCCGGCTCCAATCCCGAGGTCGGACGCAAATCCGCCGAGGAGAGCCGCTCCATGATTGCAAACTCTCTGGATACCACCGACATGGTCTTCATCACCGCCGGTATGGGCGGCGGGACCGGAACCGGTGCTGCCCCCATTGTGGCGGACATCGCCAAGGAAAAGGAGATCCTTACCGTCGGCGTGGTCACCCGCCCCTTTAACTTTGAGGGCCGCCGCCGTCAGCTCCAGGCTGAGGCCGGTATCGCCGAGATGCGGAGCAAGGTAGACTCCCTGGTCATCATCCCAAATGAACGCCTCAAGTACGCCACCGATCAGAAAATCACCTTTGCCAACGCCTTTGAAATTGCGGATGATGTGCTTCGTCAGGCGGTTCAGTCCATCTCCGACCTCATTAAGAACACCGGCTTCATCAACCTGGATTTCGCCGATGTCTCTGCCGTGATGAAAAACGCCGGCATGGCCCATATGGGTGTCGGTCGGGCCGCCGGGAAAACCAAGGCGGAGGAGGCCGCCAAAATGGCCATTTCCTCCCCCCTGCTGGAGACCTCCATCGATGGGGCCAAGGGTGTTCTGGTCAATATCACCGGCTCCGAAGACATCGGTCTGGACGAGGTGGAAACCGCTGCGGAACTGGTGCGTCAGGCCGCCCATCCCGATGCGCTCATCATCTTCGGCGCCGCCTTTGATTCCTCTCTGGATGACGAACTCCGTGTCACCGTGATCGCCACAGGCTTTGAGGAGGGGAACGGAGCGGAAAAGCCTCCGATCACTAGGGAGAAGCCGGAGACGGAACCCTCTCAGGAATCCTGTAAAGCGGATGATATCTCCAAAACTCAAACCGAGGACGATGTCTTCGAGGATATCCTCCGTATTTTTGAGCGGGGAAAGTAACCCCTCTTTTCAAACTAAAACGCCCGAACAGGCTGTTCGGGCGTTTTTTCTTTATCTGTTTTGAAAGAATTCTTCGATCTCCCCTCTAAGCGCGGTCACACCCCCCTGTACGAAGTCAGGTTTTCCGCCGCCCCGTCCTCCCAGGGCCTGATTCATCTCCCTGGTGAAGGCACGAAGATCCCCGCCGGACTGGCCAATGGCATACTGCCAGCTCCCATCCTTCCCGGAAAAAACCGCTCCCCGGCCCTGACATCGGGCCGTCAGAGCCGCCGCCAGACGACGGGTCCCCTCCGGACTGAGTCCCTCCCGAAAAAGAAGCACATCCCCAGCCCCTTCATAGGCCTCCGTCTCCCTGGCAAACAGGGCCTCCTCCCGTTCCGCCGCCTGACGACGAACCTCAGCCAGCTCCTCTTTCAGCCGGGTCACAGCCCCCAGGGTATTCTCCGGCTTCACCGATAAAAGCTGCCCCACTGCCCGATTCCGATCCCGATTCATGGTCAGGTACTCCAGGGCCTTCCGCCCTGCCAGCATCTCTATCCGCACCCCGCTCCGAAAGGGCTGGACTGTGAGGAGCTTCACCAGCCCCACCTGTCCCCCCCGCCGGACATGGGTCCCGCAGCAGGCGCAGGTATCCGTCTCCGGAAAACGGACGATACGAACCGCCCCCTCCAGCTTTTTCTTGCTCCGATACTCCATCTCTTTCAGCGCATGAGGATCGGGCCAGAGGATCTCCACCTCCCGGTCCTCCCAAATGCTCTGGTTGACCCGGTTCTCCACCTCCCGCATCTCTGCCTCGGTCAGAGGGCCGTCAAAGTCGATGGTCACAAACTGCGCCCCCATATGGAAGCCTACATTGTGATAACCATGAATCTGATGAATCCATCCGCTGACCATATGCTCTCCGGAGTGGGCCTGCATATGGTCGAACCGCCGGACCCAATCCAGCTCTCCTGTGACGACCTCTCCCACCGTCAGGGGACGGTCGCAGAG
>JAHHSE010000071.1 GCA_020025395.1 Oscillospiraceae bacterium | reverse complement strand
ATATCGGTCTGAGCGTGTGAAATTTGTCCGCATTAGGCGGACAAATTATGCACGGATCAGACCGCAGCTCTTTGTCGAAAACCTCCGAAGGAGTTTTTCGACAGTCTCAGCGCCGTTTCCGCAGAAACGGCGCTCCAGGCTGTGGAGAAAGTCCGTGCCCTTTTCCGCAGCCTTCCTAATGCCGGGATTTTCCCGGCTCCCGGAACATCCGCTTTCCCTGGGCGTTTTTTCGACAAACGAAGGGCGGCTGTGCCGCAGCACAACCGCCCTTCCACAGGAACAAATCTGAATTTATGTAGGGGTTCAAACTGTGTTCCTGTGGAACGCCGCCCAAAGTGAGCTGTTGGTTTATTTCCTATGCAGGATTAGCCCTGGGAAATGGCCCCGGTGGGACATGTAGACTCGCAGCTGCCGCAATCGATGCAGGAGTTTGCGTCGATGACATACTGAGAGTCGCCCTGAGAGATCGCGCCCACGGGACATGAATCGGCACAGGCACCGCAGCTGACACAGGAATCACTGATGACAAAAGCCATTGGAAAACACCTCCGAATTAAAATCTGCTGTATTGGCGGGATCACCGCCATGGTCAATTATATCATAAGTTTCTAAAAATGCAATCCCATTTTTTATGAGGACAACGGCTATTTTTCTGCGGGAGCGGATAGAATAACCAGGAGGTGATTTCAAAATGCCGAACAGAAAGCAAGCAACCATGGAAACAGCGGGCAGTCTGGTCCCTGAATTGGAAGGGGCCCCTCACTCAGTCTGCCACAACCGTCTCCCATCCTCCCTTCCCCCGCGGAAATCCCAGCCCAAAGGAGGAATGCGTCATCCCTGACCATCGTTTTACACGCCGGGCCGAGGCGGCGCTCCGTCTGGCTCAGGACAGCTCCGCCACTTTGGGGCACGGCTATGTGGGCAGTGAGCATCTTCTGCTGGGCCTGTTGCGGGAGGGTCAGAGCATGGCCTTCCGATTCCTCACCGCTTCCGGCCTCACCGAGGCCGATGTGACCTCCGCCATTACGGAGCTGGTTGGGGTGGGGGTCCCCGGCACCCTGCCCTCTCAGGGGCTCACGCCCCGATGCAGGCATATTATCGAGCTTTCCATCACGGAGGCAGGCCGTCTTGGCCAGCGTCATGTGGGAACCGAGCATCTTCTGCTGGGTCTTCTCCGGGAAAGTGACGGAGTGGCCGGACGGGTCCTCTCCTCCTCCGGGAAGGATCCCCGAACGCTCTATGGGGAGGTCGTTGCCGCTTTGGGGGGAGAGCCTCCTTCCGCCTCTTCCTTCCGCTCCTCCGGAAAACCCCGGGAAAAGGAGTATAGCGATACCAAGCTCACCGATCAGTTTTCCAGAGACCTCACCCGTCTGGCCTCCGAGGGGGTGCTGGACCCGGTGGTAGGCCGTGATCCGGAGATTCGCCGGGTGATTCAGATTCTCTCCCGGCGGAGCAAGAACAACCCGGCCCTCATCGGGGAACCCGGAGTGGGCAAGACCGCCGTGGCAGAGGGGCTGGCTCTTCGGATCGCCCAGGGGGATGTGCCGGAACCCCTTCAGGGGAAGCGGGTTTTGGCCCTGGACCTCTCTTCTACTGTGGCGGGGACCAAGTACAGAGGAGAGTTTGAGGAACGGGTCAAAAATATCCTCACCGAGGTCCGCCGGGCCAAGGATGTGATCCTTTTCCTGGATGAACTTCACACCATTATGGGAGCGGGCAGTGCCGAGGGGGCCATTGACGCCGCCAACATTATGAAGCCCGCTCTGGGCCGGGGGGAGATCCAGGTGGTGGGGGCCACAACTTTGGAGGAGTACCGAAAGTATATTGAAAAGGATGCCGCGTTGGAACGGCGCTTCCAGCCCGTCCGCATCAAGGAGCCGGATCCCGAAACCGCCCTTACCATTTTAAAAACCATTCGGGAGCGGTATGAGGCCCACCACAAGCTCTCCATCTCCGATCAGGCCCTGGAGGCTGCCATTTCCCTCTCCCGCCGCTATCTCCCCGACCGCTTTCTCCCAGACAAGGCCATCGATCTCATGGATGAGGCGGCCAGCCGGACCCGGCTGGACCGTCAGGCGCCCTCCGCCGACCTGAAGGCTCTGGAGGAAAAGGCCAGTCAGGCCCAGCGGGAAAAAGAGGCCGCCATCCGGGGACAGAACTTTGAAAAGGCCGCCATGCTCCGGGATGCCGAGCGGGATTTCCGCATGGAGCTGGAGCGGGAGCGCGCGGTCTTGCGCTGCGGCCGCGGATCGGGGACCGTAGGTCCTGAGGATGTGGCCGCCGTGGTATCGGAGTGGACCGGAATTCCGGTCACAACCCTCACTCAGGCTGAAAGCGACCGTCTCCTCCATCTGGAGGAAGTGCTTCATCGCCGGGTGGTGGGCCAGACCGACGGAGTCAAGGCGGTCTCCAACGCCGTTCGACTCTCCCGTGTGGGACTTAGCGATCCCCATCGTCCCACCGGCACCTTCCTCTTTCTGGGTCCTACCGGCGTAGGAAAGACCGAGCTTTGCCGCGCCCTGGCGGAAGCTCTGTTTGGAAGTGAGGACGCCCTCCTTCGATTCGATATGTCCGAGTATATGGAGGCCCATACCGTAGCGAGACTTATCGGTTCTCCCCCCGGATACATCGGTCACGAGAAAGGGGGACTGCTCACGGAAAAGGTCCGTCGGACTCCCTATTGCGTGGTGCTGTTTGACGAACTGGAAAAGGCCCATGAGGATATTTGGAGCCTCCTCCTTCAGATCATGGAGGATGGCACCCTCACCGATGCCCAGGGGCGGAAGGCGGATTTTCGAAACGCCGTGGTGGTTATGACCTCCAATGTAGGGGCCAAGCGGATCACCGCCAAGGGCTGCAGCCTGGGCTTTTCCTCCCAGCAGCTGGGAAGGCTCCGCCCCTTTTCTCAGATCACCGCCTCGGTGATGGAGGAGGTCAAGCGGACTTTCCGCCCGGAATTTCTCAATCGTGTGGATGAGGTCATCGTCTTCCACCCCCTGGAGGAGGGGGAGATTGCCTCCATCGCCAGACGGATGCTGGAAACGGCAGCCCAGCGTCTGGCCCAGCGGGAGGTGACCCTCACCTACACCGAGGAGGCGGTCTCCTCCATCGCCAAGCTGGGCTTTGATCCCGACTATGGAGCCCGCCCTCTCCGCCGGACCATTCGGACGAGACTGGAGAACCCTGCGGCGGAGCTTCTCCTCTCCGGTCAGGTCGGTCCGGGCAGCCGCCTGCATTTTTTTGAAAAAGACGGGGAACTTTTTCTGACCCCTATCGTCTAACTCCGATGTAATCCATTCATTCATTTCATCAAGAAGGAGAATGACACATGAAACGCATCCTGTCTCTTGCCCTTACCGCTGTTCTGGGCCTTTCCATGCTGGTCGGCTGCTCCCCCAAGTCCGACGATCCGGGTGCCGATGGCGAGACCCCGTCAGCCCTCACCGAGCGCTATACCACCGCCATCAACTCCGCGCGGGATGAGGAGATGAACAACATCGTCCCCGTCATCAACGAGGAGGAAGACGACGATGCCTCCTATATTCTCTCCCTGATCGGCCTGACCCCGGAGGATATGACCGCCTATGCCCTGGCCATTTCTCCCATGAATGTCAAGGCCTACGGCATCGCCGTCATCCGTCCCGCCGCCGATAAGGAGGAGACCGTGAAGACTGCGCTCCAGACATTCATCGACACCCAGAAGACCAACTTTGAGACCTATCTGGCCGATCAGTACGAGATCGCCAACGCCGCCCAACTGGAAACCCTGGAAGACGGCACCATTATCATGGTCATGAGTGAGGATCACGAGCAGATCTTCAATTCCATCAAGGCCTCCCTGGAACAGGGCTGATTGTTCCCGCCGCTTTTGGAGCGCCGTTTCTGCGGAAACGGCGCTCTTCGTCTACGCCACCCCTTCTTTTTTGCGGATTGATCGCCCCAGGTTCCTCAACTTTAACCTGACATTCCCCTGTTCTACACCATACCTCCCTATATTTTCTTAAATATGTGATAGCTTCCAATGTTATTGACGAAGATAGAGGGATGGGTGCAGAAGTTGAACACTCTGTTGAGTGTGATCATTATGAGTGCCCTTATTGCGGCCAAGTGTTTAGGGTATCAGGCAGCGTGTGAGAATATCCAAAGGGAGCATATAACAACCATGAACTACATACTTCGATCAATTAAAATGGGGCGTGGAGAGACTGTCCCAAACTTTGTGTAACCCTCCTGTATGGTGCAGAATAGAAGTACCAGGGTTTTACAAATGGTCAGAAGGAATCGCCCTCCGGAAGAAAATGCCCGTCGAGAGAAAATCCGTGAGCTGCTGCAGACAGCAAACATTGGAAGCATGGATGACATTCGGATTCTTTGATGTGTGTACTTTCTTTTGGACATAACGACACCCCCTGTTGTAGTTTTCATTATCCTACAACAGGGGGTGTTTTGACATTGTTTGTTTAACGGGATTGATTCAGCAGAGAGTACACTGCTCTGAACTCAGATGCGTTCAGCCGGGGAGATCACTGCACAGAGGGGTCCAGGATCTTCAGGGAGCCGGTGCCGCCGAGGGGGCCGTTGGCGGCGAAGCCCAGCTGTGTGGTGGTAGAATCCAGTGTCAGGGTCTTTGTGACAGTAGAATTTGCGGGAATCTTAAAGTTGGAGAAGGAATTTCCGTCCTGGTCGTAGACGATAACATCCGCATCCACATCGGACCATGCGGTAAAGGAGAGGGTTTTGTATCCCTTCACATTGAACAAAATGACACGCTCCCGAGAAGCGGACGCAGAGCCGTTCCAGATGTCCCAGAGAATGCCGGAGGAATAGGTCTGAACACCGTCCCCTGTGGTGATCTTCAGATCACCGGCATCCCGAATGATGGAGGAGTACTTGGTGCCGCCGGAATTGGTCTGAGAGACCAGAGAGGCGGGCTGGGTCTCCTTGGTGCCCATAACCACAGAGTAGTTGTCCGCGTCAAACTCAATGGGGAGGCTGAGCAGAGAGCTGACGGCCCGCACGGGAAGATAGGTGGTATTGTTGTAGCTGATGGGGTAGACAGGCTGACCGGAGGCATCGGTGAGGTGCTGTTCCACGCCGTTGTAGATCACCTTCAGATCGGGGTTGAGCAGGGCGGAGATGGTAGAGCTATTGGCGGCCGCATAGGCGCCAACACCAGTACCGAGAACCAGGGTGACAGCCATGGCAGCGGCAATGCTACGTTTTTTCATCGTCATACATCCTTTCTCAACTGTCCCCCACAGAAGACAGTATCATTGGTTCAAGTATAGTCCTTTTTGGCAAAACAGTCAACAAAAAAGAAGGGGAAAGAAACAATTTTATCTTCGGACGGTCTGGGGAAGCGTTATTCGCCTCGGACCAGACGAGCGGTATCCTGAGCGATGACCAGTTCCTCGTTGGTGGGGATGAGGAGGGTGCGAACGGTGGCGTCAGCGGCGGAAATATCGGTCTCCACGCCGCGGACATTGTTCTTGGCGGGATCAATCTTGATGCCCATGAAGCCCAGGTTCTCCACGATCTGAGCTCTCAGCTCGGCGGAGTTCTCACCGATGCCGGCGGTGAAGACCACGGCATCGATGCCGCCCATAGCGGCGGAGGCGGAGGCGATGCGCTTGGTGGTTTTGTAGCAGAACATATCGATGGCGAGCTTGGCCCGCTCGTTGCCCTGAGCGGCGGCGGCTTCGATGTCACGGAAGTCGGAGGAGACACCGGAGACACCCAGCACGCCGGACTTCTTATTCAGAATATCCATGACCTCATCGATGGAGAGGTGGTGGGTCTGCATCAGGTAATCGATGATGGATACATCAATGGCACCGCAGCGGGTGCCCATGGGCAGGCCGTCCAGGGGAGTGAAGCCCATGGAGGTCTCCACGCTCTTGCCGCCGTCAATGGCGCAGACAGAGGAGCCGTTGCCCAGATGGCAGGTAACGATCTTCAGCTCCTCAATGGGACGGCCCAGCATATCGGCGGCCCGACGGGAGACATAGTAGTGAGAAGTGCCGTGGAAACCGTAGCGGCGCACATGGTTCTTGGTGTAGTATTCATAGGGGATGGCGTAAATGAAGGCGCGGGGGGGCATAGTCTGATGGAAGGCGGTGTCGAATACGCCCACCATAGGCGTGTTGGGCATGACCTTCTGGCAGGCGCGGATGCCGACGATGTTGGCTGGATTGTGAAGGGGGGCCAAGGGGATGCACTCCTCCAGAGCGTCGATCACAGCCTGGCTGATCATGACGGAGCAGGCAAATGTCTCACCGGCGTGGACCACCCGGTGGCCTACAGCGTCGATTTCGTCCATATTCTTGATAACACCATGCTCGGCGGAGGTCAGGGCATCCATCACAGCCTGAATGGCCTCGGCGTGGGTGGGCATGGCGATGTCAAATTCGTACTTGGCACCGTTGGCAGGGATCTTATGGGTGAGACGGCCGTCAATGCCGATCCGCTCACAAAGGCCCTGGGCAAAAACCTCCTGAGTATCGGGGTCCATAAGCTGATACTTCAAAGAAGAGCTGCCGGTGTTGATAACGAGAATTTTCATGTTCGTAAATCGCTCCTTCATTTTTATTGATTCTTCCAAAGAGAAAGGGTACAATATACATACTTATTTTAGTACATTTTTGTGAAAAGAACAACCCAAAATTGGAAAAAAAGCAACAAAACGAGAGGGGAAAACAGGGGAAAATGAGGGCAATTGGCATCGTGTCGGAGTATGATCCCTTTCATTTGGGCCATCAGTATCAAATTCGGGCCACCCGATCCGCCTTGGGAGAGGAGCTTCCGGTGGTCTGTGCCATGAGCGGAAACTGGACCCAGCGTGGAAGTGCCGCCATAGCGGACAAGTGGAGCCGGGCCAGACTGGCTCTGACTGGGGGGGCCGATCTGATTCTGGAGCTGCCCACCCCCTGGGCGGTCTCCTCGGCGGAATTTTTTGCCCGCGGGGCGGTGGATCTTCTGACCCGGACCGGGGTGGTGGATGTCCTTTCTTTTGGCAGTGAGGAGGGGGAGCTGGCGGGTCTGGCCGCGGTGGCGGACTGTCTGGATTCCCCCGGCTTTGGGAAACGGCTTCGGAAGCATTTGGATCAGGGGATGACCTTTCCGGCCGCCCGCCACCGGGCGGTGGAGGAAATTTTGGGAGAAGGGGCCGCTGTGCTGGAAAACCCAAACAACAACCTGGGCATCGAGTATCTCAGGGCCATTCGCCATCTGGGATCCGGCCTTCGTCCCTTCACGGTTCTGCGACAGGGGGACGGGCACAATCATCCCATGTCCGGAAGGGGCTTTCCCTCTGCCTCCGCCCTCAGGACCATGCTGTTGGCGGGG
>JAHHSE010000070.1 GCA_020025395.1 Oscillospiraceae bacterium | reverse complement strand
TCCAAGAGCTGGACAGCCTCTGCGGGCTGGAGAAGGTCAAGGCCGATGTGAAGAGCCTCATCAATCTGGTCAAGGTGCGGAAACTCCGGCAGGAGCAGGCCCTCCCGGTCCCTCCCATGAGCCTCCATCTGGTCTTTCTGGGCAACCCCGGCACGGGAAAAACCACGGTGGCCCGTCTGCTGGCAAAGATCTATCACAGCATCGGGGTCCTGTCCAAGGGTCAGCTGGTGGAGGTGGATCGCTCCGGTCTGGTGGCGGGCTTTGTGGGACAGACCGCCCTGAAGACCCAGGAGATCATCCAAAAGGCCCTGGGCGGGGTCCTCTTCATTGATGAGGCCTACGCTCTGGCGGGGCAGGACAGTGGCGGAAACGACTTTGGGAAGGAGGCTGTTGAGACCCTGCTCAAAGGGATGGAGGATCATCGGGCCGACCTGGTTGTTATCGTGGCGGGATATACCGGACAGATGGAGGCCTTCATACATTCCAATCCGGGCCTGGAGAGCCGATTTAACAAATATTTCTTTTTCGAGGACTATGACGGCGGTCAGCTCATGGAGATCTTTTCCTCCCTCTGCAGGACCAATGGATATACCCTGGAGGAAACGGCCAAAGCCTACGCGGAGGAAGCCTTCCGCCTGCTCTATGAGGAGCGGGACGAAAACTTCGGAAACGCCAGAGATGTGCGGAATGTTTTTGAGCGCTCCGTGGCCCGGCAGGCCGATCGGCTTGCGGCCTTGGAGGCGCCTACCAAGGAGGAGCTGATGGCCCTCACCCTCTCCGACCTGCGGGAGGAGGAGGAGGGATGAGCATTCAATTTCGGCTGGCGGCCTCCGCCGACCTTCCCCGGGTGGAGGCGGTTTTCGCCCATATTTTTGACCGCCAGGAAAAGGGAATTGATTACAACCGATGGGAGAGGGGGATTTATCCCACCGGGGAGGATGCCCGAAAGGCCCTGGCCCAGGGGACCCTCTATGTGGGGGAGGAGGATGGTATTCTGGGGGCGTCAGCCATCTTAAATCAGATCCAGATTCCGGAATACGGACAGGTCCCCTGGGAGATCCCCGCCCAGGCACAGGAGGTCTTTGTCATCCATACCCTCTGTGTGGACCCCGCCTGGTCAGGAAGAGGGGTGGGGGCGGCCTTCGTCTCCTTTGCGGAGGAGATCGGAAGGGAAAAGGGCTGCACCGTTCTTCGGCTGGACAGCTTTGAAAACAATGTCCCCGCCCAAAGGCTCTACCTCTCCCAGGGATATCGAATGGCCGGGACCATGGAGGTCTCCTTTGGAAGGGAAAAGAAAAAAAGGCTTATCGGCTTTGAGAAGGCCCTGTAAAAAGTCCCCCTGCTCCGAATCGGATCAGGGGGATTTTGTTTACAGCTTCAGCTCCATGGAGATGTCAGAGAGCTGAAAGGCCACATGGTCGTGGGGCTTGTGCTGAAAGCCGTAGCTCTCATAGATGTGGAGGGCGGGGGCCAGGGAGTGGTGAGAGGTGAGGACGGCGGTATGCTGATGAAGCTCCCGTGCGGCGGCCAGGGTGGCATCCATCAGGGCGTGACCGATGCCCCGATTGCGCCAGGGCTTTTTGACCCCGAACTTAAAAGGCTCACAGGTCCCGTCTCCAAACAGCTCCAGCATCATCATGCCCACAATCTCCTCTCCCGCGCGGGCGAGAAAGATCCGCCCCCCCGAGTCCAGGGTCCGCTCCGGATGCTCCAGCTGTTCGATGTCCGCATCCTCTAAAATATCATGCTCTTTCAGCCAGGGAAGGGAGATGTTCAAAAGCTCAGGGAGATAACAAGGCTCATAGTCTATGATCTCAAATTCCGGTTTCATGAAATGTCTCCTTTCTGGGTCCGCCAGGGACGGGGAAGGGCCTGTTACGATTATTATAGCAAGGTCCGGAAAAAAAGCAAGAAGAGGGGGTTTCCGTGGGGAGACCCTTTACACCGAAGGGATTTGGGTGTATATTTAAATTATATGAGAGATGTTGCTGCAAGGAGGGCGTTCTGTGAACAAGGACAACACAGATGTAACCGGATGGATCATCACCATCCTTTTTCTGATCTTTTTCCCGCCGGTGGGCATTTTCCTGCTCTTTCGGCAGTTGATGGGATATAATGCCAGGGAGAGAAGGAATCAGTCCGGAAGCAATCAGGCGGGTTACAACAGGCAATATGAATACCATTATGCAGGCGACCCGCAGAAATCCAGACAGGATCCTCCGCAAGGGCAGGCCGGCACCAGCCAAAATCCGGCCCGCAGCACCGCAAAGCTCAACCTGAAAAACGGGAAAAAGCTCATTGTGGGCGGGTCCGTCCTGGCGGCTCTGTTTGGGCTGTCCAGCGTGACCTGTCTGGCGGGTCTGTTTGCGGCGGGGGAGCTGGGCTTCATCCTGCCCGCACTGGTCCCCCAGCTGGGCTTAATGGCCGCCGGACTGGTGATTCTCTACGCGGGGCTGTTCCGCTCCAAGAAGGAAAAACGGTTTTACAGATATCTGCCCCTGATTGGCAGACAAAAACAGATTTCCGTAACCGCTCTGGCCAAGACCATGGGCCTTTCGGAGCGGAAGGTCCTAGATGATCTGGATGAGATGCTGGTACGGGGCCTGCTTCCCGTCGGCTATCTGGACCGGGGGAACAATATGCTGGTCCTCACCGATGAGGGGATCAAATCCCCCCAAAAGGAGGAGGCCAAAAAGGCCGACGAAGGCCGGAAGGAGAGCAGCATCCTCCAGGAGATTCAGGAGATCAACGATGCCATCCCCGACCTGGAAATGAGCCGGAAGATCGACCGGATCCGGGAGATTACCGGAAAGATCCTGGACTATCAGACGAAAAATCCTGGGAAAAACGCGGAGCTGCGCTCCTTCCTGGACTACTATCTCCCCACCACCCTGAAGATTCTTCGGGCCTATGCCCAGCTGGATGCCCAGGGCATTCAGGGGGAGAATATCACCTCCGCCAAAATCCGTATCGAAGGGATGATGGATAAGGTGGTGGAGGGCTTTGAAAAGCAGCTGGATAAGCTCTTTGAGGCCGACAGCCTGGACATTGCCAGCGATGTTCAGGTCTTGGAGCAGATGCTTCAAAAGGACGGACTTTCCGGCGGTGAGGGGATGACTCTGGAGCTTTGAGGCGGTGCCCCCGGAACATATATGCCAAACAGCAGGCGAATCTCCGCCTGCTGTTTTTTTGTCCGGGGGAATGGAGAGATGGGAAGAATTTTTTGAAAAAACAGATCTGCCTGTAACGAATCCGGGCTCCAAAGGATATATGGGGTGAAAGGAGGGGAGACCGTGGAAGAGATGGAGGAGATCTATCGGGAACACGCGAAAACCGTATATAAATTCCTCCTGTCACAGTGTCACAGGGAATCGCTGGCGGAGGAGCTGACCCAGGAGACCTTTTATCAGGCCGTCCGATCCATTGACCGCTTTGACGGCAGCTGTAAGGTTTCGGTCTGGCTGTGTCAGATCGCCAAGCATCTCTGGTATCAGTACCTTCAAAAGAAAAAGCGGGAGGCACCCGGTCATGAGGCCGATTTGGATGGTCCCATTTCCTCGGCGGAGGAGGTGCTTCTTTCCAGAGAGGGCCATTTGGAGCTGCTGAAGCAGATCCACAGCCTGCCGGAGCCCGCCCGTGAAGTGGTGTATCTTCGGGCCTTCGGCGGTCTCGGCTTTCGTGAGATCGGGGATGTGCTGGGAAAGACAGAGACCTGGGCACGGGTCACATTTTATCGAAGCAAAGAGCGTTTGAAAGGAGGATGGGACCATGAAAGTTGAATTGCCCTGCTTTCTGGTGCGGGATCTGCTGCCCTCTTATGTGGAGGGCCTGACGGAGGCGGAGACTGCCGCCGCCGTAAAAGACCATTTGGAAGCCTGTGAAGACTGCCGGGAACGGTATGAGGCCATGAACGAGATCCCGGACCTGCCCGATACGGAGAAGGAAGTGGATTATTTAAAGAATGTCCGGAAGAGGAGCCGGAAAAGGATCATAGGGGCGGTTGTTCTGACGGTGGCGGTGGCCCTCACCGGAGTCTGCGCCAAGCTGTTCTGGATCGGCAGGCCCTGTGACGGAAGCTCCGTCTTTGTAAAGACCACCCTGTCAGAGGATGGGAAAAAGCTGGAACTGGAGCTGGAGGAGATGAATTCCGCCTCTGTTCTCCGTGGGGTGAAGGTGGAGACAAAGGAGGGGGTTGCAAAAATCACCGCACGGGAGACCCTGGTCTTCCCGCTGGGAGATCCCTCTCCCGGCACCGTCACTCTGCCTCTGGAGGGGACTCAAAGGGTTGAGGTCTGCGGCCGCACTGTTTGGGAGGATGGCCTCGCCATTGATTTTCACACCAGCCGTCTGCTGGAGTGCAGGGTGGCCTATGTGGGAAATGCCTCGGAGATGGGACGGCTCATCTCCAATCTGGATCTGGATGCCCCCAGAACGATGGAGCTTCAAACGGCGATGGAGCCGTATGGCGTGACCCTTCGGTTCACCAGAGAAATCCAGGAGGACCGCCGCTTTATGGTGGAGGGCTGCGCCTATCTTCTGCTGGCGCTGGTGGAGAATTTGGGAGAGGTCCATTGGGAGGACCCCCGTGGATATACGGATTCCCTGACCCTGGAGGAGGCAGATGCCGCCCTTCCCGGTCTGGTGGAGGCATACAACACCGCCCACGGGACCCAGCTGCGCCCTCTGGAAAATGTAAAGGACTATGGGGGCGGCGAATATACGCTCCAGCTCCTGCGAGGGTTCCTTGGGATATGATTTTTCAGCTTGTCGGAGGAGGAAAGGGGAAAGGGTGAGGCGGTGAAACAGGGAGCGAAACTGACTGGCGAAAAATCCCGAAGACCACCGGGAAAAGCGGTCTTCGGGATCTGAAGGCCCCTTGTGGGGCCGGAGCCTCAGCTTTCGATCTGGTCGACCCGACGGGCGTGGCGGCCTCCCTCAAATTCCGTATTCAGGAAGACATCCACAATCCGGTAAGCCATGCTTGGGCCGATGAGGCCCGCCCCCATAGCCAGCATATTGGCATCGTTGTGTCGGCGGGTCATTTCGGCGGAGAGCGGCTCGGAGCAGAGAGCGCAGCGAATTCCCTTCACCTTGTTGGCGGAAATAGAGATCCCGATCCCCGTGGTGCAGATGACGATGCCCCGGTCGCATTCCCCCGAAGCCACCGCCAGAGCGGCGGCCCGTCCAAAGGCGGGATAATCACAGCTCTCGGTGGAATCCGTGCCGAAATCCCGATAGGCCAGGCCGAGGCTGTCCAGATGCTGCTTTATATGCTCTTTGAGGGCATAGCCCCCGTGGTCAGAACCCAGTGCAATCATTGAAAAAACCTCCAAAATTTAAATTCAGACAAGAGGAAGCAGCTGAGGCTTCCTCTTTTCATAGATGCAGAGAGCGGAAAACCCGCAGGATCGGATCAGTTCGCAGGCCTCCGGAATACCGGCCCCGCTGTGACGGGGATCGTGGGCATCACTGCCAACGGTGAGGAGACGGCCTCCCAGCTCTCCATACCGCTTGAGGAGCGGGGTCCACGCACGGATGGTCCGTCCCCGATAGGTGTTGATCTCCAGAGCCTTTTCCCGGCGGATCAGAGTTTTCAAAATAGGCTCCACCCGGTCCATATAGTCCAAAATGGAGACCTGGCCGTTCATATAGCGGAAGGGGTAAAGAATATGGCCCAGGCTGTCAAAATAGTCGGTCTTTGCCAGCTGTTCCATGGAGGAGAAGTAGTCCTGAAGGATCACATCACAGGCCTGGGGGGTGGACATATCCTCAAAATACAGGTCAACCCCGCCCCTTTCCGGGGAGAGATTGTGAATGGACCCGATGACAAAGTCCAGGGCAGGCTGGGCGAGAATGGCCTGGGACACCGAGGGGTCCACATGACCCATTCCGTATTCCAGCCCCAGCTTAATGACCAGGCGGCCCTGGAAGCGGGAACGGGCCTGCTCCACCTGAGCCACTGCCGCCTCCCAGTCCAGGTCGGAGGCATAGCATCGCCTGGCCGACCCGTCAAAGAGGTCGAAGTGGTCGGTGAGGCACATTTCCTGTATTCCGGCCTGAACCATATGCTCCGCCAGGACCTCCAGGGGAACCCGTCCGTCCATGGAGAGAATGGAGTGGCAGTGGTAGTCAACATAATACATGAAAAAAGCCTCCTGGGAAAGATGTTTCAGAAGGGCCAGCTGGGCAGCCACCGCAGGGCGGCGGAGTACCAGTCCGGGATGGTAAGACCGATGAGGACGGGATAGAAGAGGAGGTAGAGGGCCGTGGAGGTGCCTGTGAGTCCCAGGACCCATTTCTTCCAATTCGTTGGCTGCCGTTCGGCCAGATCGTTGAAGAGGTAGCAGAGGGCGAAAACCAAAAAGGGAACGGAGGGGAAATAGTGGTAGTTGAATGTGGGTCTGGAGATGGGAATCCAGGGGACCAGCTGGGAGAGATAGCCCACCAGAAGAAAGACCGCCCTTCCATCCCGAATTTTTTTAAGCCTCCAGGTCAGCAGCAGGAGGGCGCCCAGCCCGCCCCAGCACAGAAGGGGGTTGAGAAAGGCGGCAAAACGGGTGTGGGTCCCGGCCCCGTCCGACATATAGTAGAGAATGGGCCGGGCATCCAAAATCCACATCCACCATTTGGACTGATAGGGGTGGGGAGTGGTGACCCCCTGATGGTAGTGGAGCATACTGCTTTGATTTTCCAGCATAATGGCCGTCAGGTTTTTGAGAGAAGTATCCCCATCGTAAACGGCGTAAGGATAATAACTAAGAGTATAGATTATGACAGGGATGACCACAAAGAAGAGGAGGGAGAACAGGATGGTCCCCAGGGCCCAGGGCCAGAAGGGGGGAGCGCCCTCCTCCCGCCGGGTCCGAAATCGGGCGATCAGATGGAAGAGGTAGAGCAAGGCCATCCCCGCCCCGGCATAGAGGACGGTCCACTTGGAGGCTGCCCCGATTCCAAAAAAGAGGCCGGAGAGGAAGAGGAAAGGGATTCCCTGACGAAGGGTGGAGGTGGGAGAGAGGGCCATCCACCGATAGAGGAAGTAGTAGGCCGGAAGGAGAAAGAAGACGGCATAGGTGTCTATGGTGGCGATCCGGGTCTGGGTCAAGTGCATAAAGTCGGTGGCGAAGAGGATGGTCCCGCAGAGGGCCACCAGGCTCCGCCCGAAGAAATGCTTGAGGAAGACATAGAGGATGGGGAGCATGAGGACTCCCAGCAGGGTCCCCATAAAGCGCCAGCCAAAGGGGGTCATCCCAAAGATCCGGATGCCCAGACCGAGGATAAGCTTTCCCAGCGGGGGGTGGGTGGTCTCGTAGGGGCGGAAGTTCTCGATATGCTCCAAAGCGGTACGGGGGTGATAGATCTCATCGAAATAGGAGGAATGGTACCAGGAGCTGGTCTCCGGCACGGTATCCTGC
>JAHHSE010000007.1 GCA_020025395.1 Oscillospiraceae bacterium | reverse complement strand
CTGAGACTGTCGAAAAACTCCTTCGGAGATTTTCGACAAAGGGCTGCGGTCTGACCCGTGCATCATTTGTCCGCCTAATGCGGACAAATGATGCACGGGTCAGACCGATATGTATTTTCCACGAGGTACACGCCCCCGTGGAAAATCATTTTTATTTCATTTACCGCTGCGGCGGCAAACTCTGCGAGGCTTTTTTGACAAGCTGAGCGGTCCTTCCGAAAGAAGGACCGCTCTTTCTTCATCCTCCCCGGAGACAGAATCCAACAAGACCGAGAGGCGGACACTTGTCCGCCTCTCGGTCTTGTTCCGTTCCCCCGAAGGGATACATAAGTTGCCTTACACCAGCTCGATGTAAGCCATCTCAGCGGCATCTCCCCGGCGGGGACCCATCTTCAGCACACGGGTGTAGCCGCCGTTCCGATCGCCATACTTGGGGCCGATCTCGTCAAACAGCTTCTTGGCCACATCCTCCTTGGTGAGGAAGGACAGAGCCTGACGGTAAGCAGCCAGGTCGTTCTTCTTCGCCAGGGTGATCATCTTCTCGGTGATGGGGGCGACCTCCTTGGCGCGAGCATAGGTGGTCTTCAGATGACCGGTCTCCAGCAGATAGGTGGTCATGGCACGAAGCATGGCCATACGCTGGTCAGTCGGCTTGCCCAGTTTACGTTTGGAAGACATTTTGTTTCACTCCTTTACGGAAGGGTTAGTTATTGTCGTCAGAGGCCAGGGACAGGCCCATCATGGTCAGCTTGTTGATGACCTCCTCCAGGCTCTTCCGGCCCAGATTCCGAACCTTCATCATCTCGTCCTCGGTCTTGGAGATCAAGTCCTCCACGGTATTGATGTTGGCACGCTTGAGGCAGTTGAAGGAGCGAACCGAGAGATCCAGCTCTTCAATGGTCATCTCCAGCACCTTGTCCCGCTGAGCCTCCGCTTTCTCCACCACAGTGGACTTGGAGCCCACTGCCTCTGAGAGGTCGGTGAAGAGAATAAAGTGATCCACCAGGATCCTGGCACCCAGGCTGACCGCATCCCTGGCAGAGATGGTCCCATTGGTCCAGATCTCCAGGGTCAGTCGGTCAAAGTCGGTCAGATCACCCACACGGGTGTTTTCCACTGTATAGTTCACTTTGCGAACCGGTGTATAGACCGAATCTACCGGGATCAATCCAATGATGGTCTGGGGCGGCTTGTTCCGGTCCGCGGGGACATATCCCCGGCCATGGGACAAGGTAAGCTCCATATTCAGGCTGGCATCCGCACCCAGAGTGGCAATGTGCTGCTCCGGGTTCAGGATCTCAACCTCTCCATCCACCTTGATATCGCCCGCAGTGACGACGCCTTCGCCGTTTGCCTCAATATACATGGTCTTGGGTCCGTCACCATAGAGCTTCGCGACAATGCTCTTTACATTGAGAACGATCTCGGTGACGTCCTCCTTAACCCCGGGGATGGTGGAAAACTCATGCTGGACGCCGGCAATCTTGATGGATGTGACCGCGGTACCCGGCAGAGAGGACAGCAGGATTCGGCGCAGGGCATTGCCCAGCGTGGTTCCATACCCCCTCTCCAGGGGTTCCACCACATATTTTCCATAGGAACCATCGCCGGGCGTTTCGATACATTCGATATTCGGCTTCTCGATTTCTACCATAGGTTACCCTCCTTCGGTCGGCAGTGAGGACCTTCCCCACCGCGTGGTTGATAGCTGTGGAATCGAGGGACCGATTACTTGGAGTACAGCTCGACGATGAGGTGCTCCTCGATGGGCATATCGATATCGGCACGGGTGGGCATGGCGACCACCTTGGCAGCCATGGTGTTCTTATCGAACTCCAGCCACTGGGGAGGCTTACGGAAACCGTTGGCCTCCAGGGAAGCCTTAAATCTCTCCACCTTACGGCTGTCTTCCTTCATTTCGATCACATCACCGGGCTTCACCAGGTAAGAGGGGATATCCACCTTTTTCCCATTCACCGTGAAGTGACCATGGGTGGTCATCTGGCGGGCCTCACGGCGGGTCATGGCGTATCCCAGACGGAACACCACATTGTCCAGACGACGCTCCACCAGAATCAGCAGATTCTCACCGGTCTTGCCGGACATTCTGGAGGCCTTTTCATAATAGGAGTGGAACTGCTTCTCCAGGATACCGTAAACGAACTTAACCTTCTGCTTTTCGGTGAGCTGCAGGGCGTATTCGCTCTTCTTCTTTCTCATCTGTCCGCCAGGATTGCGGTTGCTCTCCTTCTTGGCATAGCCCATGACGGCAGGAGAAATGCCCAGCGCACGGCAGCGCTTGGCAATGGGCTGCATATTCTTTGCCATTGATTCTTCCTCCTTCTCTTACACGCGGCGACGCTTGGGCGGACGGCAGCCATTGTGGGGAATGGGGGTCACATCCTTAATCAGGGTGACCTCCAGTCCCACGGCCTGCAGAGCGCGGATAGCGGCCTCACGGCCGGCGCCGGGTCCCTTGACATACACCTCGACGCTCTTGAGTCCGTGCTCCATGGCAGCCTTGGCGGCGGTTTCGGCAGCGGTCTGAGCGGCAAAGGGGGTGGACTTCCGGGAACCACGGAACCCCAGACCGCCGGAGGAGGCCCAGGACAGGGCATTGCCCTGTGTATCGGTCACAGTGACCATGGTGTTGTTAAAGGAAGAGCGGATATGCACAGCGCCCTTCTCAATGTTCTTGCGTTCGCGGCGACGGCGGACAACTTTCTTTGCGTTAGCGGCCATATTCCTCTTCCCTCCTTACTTCTTCTTATTGGCGACAGTACGCTTGGGTCCCTTGCGGGTACGGGCGTTTGTCTTGCTGCGCTGACCGCGGACAGGCAGTCCCTTACGGTGACGCATACCACGGTAGCAGCCAATTTCGGTCAGGCGCTTAATGTCCATAGCGGTGTTCCGACGCAGGTCGCCCTCCACCACATAGGAGCGGCCAATCACTTCACGCAGCTTGGCCTCATCGTCTTCGGTGAGATCCTTCACCCGGACATCGGGGCTGATGCCCGCCTCCTTGAGGATCTGGTTGGCGCTGGTGCGCCCAATGCCGTAAATATAGGTGAGGCCGATTTCGACTCTCTTATCCTTCGGCAGGTCAATGCCGGCAATACGTGCCATATTACTGAAACACCTCCATGTTAACCTTGTCTCTGCTTATGCTTGGGGTTTTCGCAAATTACCATGACCTTGCCCTTGCGCTTAATGATCTTGCACTTCTCGCACATGGGCTTCACGGACGGTCTGACTTTCATAACAGTTAACCTCCTGTAAGCCTGATGGCCCCGGCGGGGACGGGGGCAAGGCCCCTCGTCCGCCGGTCGTTGATGGGGTCGGAGCTCCTTATTTGGATCTCCAGGTAATCCGTCCTCTGGTGAGGTCATAAGGTGACATCTGAATGGTCACCTTATCCCCGGGGAGGATACGGATAAAATTCATTCTGAGTTTACCCGAGATGTGGGCGAGGATGATGTGGCCTTTGCCAATATCCACACGAAATGTGGTATTGGGAAGGGATTCCACGACCACGCCTTCCACTTCGATCATATCGTCTTTTGCCAAATTGCTACCTCCTTGCGGTGCTGCCGGACCCGGCGGGCGGCGGGACTCAAAGCCCCTCCGCCACAGTGAGGATCTCCGGCTCACCGTCGGTGATAAGGATCGAGTTTTCATAATGCGCGGCGAGAGACCCGTCGACGGTTACGGTGGTCCATTTGTCTGCAAGGACCCGGACCTCCCAATGGCCGGCGGTGATCATAGGCTCCACGGCCAGGGTCATGCCTTTCATCAGGCGGGGACCATGGCCCGCGGGGCCGAAGTTGGGCACCTCAGGTGCCTCATGGAGCCTGGTGCCAACACCATGCCCTACAAAGGACCGCACCACGCCGCAGCCATGCCCTTCCGCATACTGCTGAACGGCGTGGGAAATGTCGGATACACGGTTTCCCTCTCTGGCCATGCTGACACCTTCCCAAAAGCTCTGCTCCGTTACTTGGATGAGCCTGAGCGCCTCATCGCTCACCTTCCCGCAGGGGAAGGTGGCGGCGCAGTCGCCATGAAAGCCGTCGATGAAGGCGCCCACGTCAATGCTGACGATGTCGCCCTCCTTGAGCTTACGATGGTCGGGAATCCCATGGATGACCACTTCGTTCACCGAGATGCAGGCCGCGGCGGGAAATCCGCCGTACCCCAGAAAGGATGGGACTGCCTTGTGACTCTTGATGAACTTACGGACTTCCTTATCAATCTCCAGGGTTGTGATGCCGGGCTCTACCATCTCTCCTGCCAGCTTTCGGGCAGCTGCGGTGATTCGTCCGGCCTTTCTCATATGCTCCCATTCTCTGGGAGACTTGACCGAAATGAGCTCCATGAAATCACATCCCCAATGCCTTGAGAACTTCTGCGGTGGTGGCTTCGATGGTCGGCTGATTGGCCACCGGCTTCAAAATTCCACGCTCCTGATAGAACTGCACCAGGGGAGCGGTCTCGGAGTGATACACCTTCAGGCGGCTCAGCACGGTCTCCGGCTTATCATCCGCCCGCTGGACCAGCTCGGCGCCGCACTTGTCACACACCCCTTCGGTCCTGGAGGGGGCAGCCACCACATGATAGGTGGCTCCGCAGGCCGTGCAGGCCCGGCGTCCGGACATACGGCCCACGATCTCCTCATCGGAGACTTCCAGAGAAATGACGGCGTCAAACTGGATGCCGCTCTGCTCCATGGCCTCGGCCTGAGCCAGCGTGCGGGGCACGCCATCCAGGATAAAGCCTCTGTTGCAATCCGGCTTTTGCAGCCGTTCCGCCACAATCCCGATGATGACCTCATCAGGGACCAGCTGACCGGCGTCCATAAAGGACTTGGCCTTCAGGCCGATCTCGGTGCCCTCCTTCACGGCGGCACGGAGAATATTTCCCGTTGAGATGGTGGGAATGTCAAGCTTCTGACTGAGAATGTCTGCCTGGGTGCCCTTTCCGGCCCCCGGAGGGCCCAGCAAAATCAGTTTCATTCCAATCACTCCTTACTCAAGGAAGCCCTTGTAGTGACGCATCATCATCTGAGCTTCCATGTTCTTGACGGTCTCCAGCGCAACGCCAACCACAATGATGACTGAGGTGCCGCCGATTCCCAGGGCGGACATACCGCTCAGGTTGCCGGTGACGATAGGCAGAATGGCGATGACGGAGAGGAAAATGGCTCCAAACAGGGTGATCTTATTGAGCACCTTGGCAATGAAGTCTCCGGTGGGCTTGCCGGGACGGAACCCGGGGACAAAGCCGCCGTTCTTCTTCAGATTGTTGGAGATTTCCACCGGATTGAACTGAATGGCCGAGTAAAAATAGCTGAAGCCCAGGATGAGCAGGAAATAGATGAGGATATAGAGGGGGGCGTTGGAATCAAACACGGTGAGGAATCCGCCCCAGAAGCCCTCCGAGTCCTTGGTCTTGCCCAGGAAGGTACCAATGGTGGCGGGCAAAGAAGCAATGGACTGGGCGAAAATAATGGGCATCACGCCGCTCATATTCACCTTCAGAGGAATGTGGCTGGACTGGCCTCCGTACATCTTCCGCCCCACCATCCGCTTGGCGTACTGGACGGGGATCCGGCGTTCCGAGTTTGTGATGAAGACAATGAAGACCACCAGAGCCAGGGCACCCAGGACGATCACGGGGACCATAGCGGGGTGGAGAAGGGTCTTCTCATAGGAACGGATCTCCTGTGCGCCCCAGCCAAGCTCGGTGTACTGCTCCACGGGCATACGGCTGAGCCAGGACTGCACACCATTGTACATATTGGCCACAGCATAGGGGATGCGGCCCACAATTCCCGCAAACAGAATAATGGAGATGCCGTTTCCGATACCGAACTCCGTGATCTGCTCCCCCAGCCACATGAGAAAGGCGGAGCCGGCGGTGAAGCAGAGGACAATGACCAGGCCCACCCAGATCATGGGAACATCCCCGGTATTGAGGAGGTTGTAGCTGCGCATCATGGTGAAGTAGCCGAACCCCTGAAGCAGGGCGATGGCCACCGTGGTATAACGAGTGATAGAGGCGATCTTTTTCTTCCCCTCTTCTCCCCCCTCCTTGGCGATCCGCTCCAGAGCGGGGATCGCCACGGTCAGCAGCTGGATGATAATGGAGCTGTTGATATAGGGCTGGATGGAGAGAGCAAAGATGGTAGCCATGGCAAAGGCATTGCCGCTCATGGCGTTAATCAGGCCAAAGATGGTGCCGCTCATGCTGTTCAGATACGCGCCCAAAGCATCCTTGTTGATGTATGGGACGGGAATCACAGCGCCGATCCGGAAAATAAGCAGAGCAAAGATGGTAAAGTAAATCTTCTTTCTCAGCTCAGGTACCTTCCAGGCATTGCGGACGGTCTCGAGCACTTAGACCACCTCCGCCTTCCCGCCTGCCTTCTCGATCTTCTCCTTGGCAGAGGCGGAGAACGCGGTAGCGCGCACAGTGAGCTTTTTGGTAAGTTCACCATTGCCAAGCACCTTCACGCCGTACTCACACTTGGAGAGGATACCCTTTTCCAGCAGATCGCAGACATTGACGGTGGCGCCGTCTTCAAATTTATTCAGGGAAGCCACATTGATGGCCTCCAGGGGCTTTGCAAAAATGTTGTTGAAACCGCGCTTGGGCAGACGGCGGACCAGAGGCATCTGACCGCCTTCAAAGCCAACACGGACACCGCCGCCGGAACGGGACCACTGGCCCTTCTGTCCCCGGCCGGCCGTCTTTCCGTTCCCGGAACCGTTGCCCCGACCCTTGCGAAAAGCCTTGGGATTGGAGCCGGGCGCGGGAGAGAGTTCATGCAGATTCATATCGCGCACCTCCTTACTTTTCCTCGGTGACCTGGAGAAGGTAACCGATGCTGGCGATCTTGCCGCGGGTGGCGGCATTGTCGGGCTGGACAGTGGTGTCGCCGATACGGCGGAGCCCCAGAGCCTCGGCGGTCGCCTTATGCTTTGCGATCCGGCCATTCAGGCTCTTGATCAGCTTGATATTCATGTTAGCCATGGTTCAAAAGCCCTCCTTAACCCAAAATTTCTTCCACGCTCTTCCCGCGGACCTTGGCGACCTCAGCCGGTCCGCGAAGAGCCTTCAGACCCTCAAAGGTAGCGGCAACCACATTCTGAGGGTTGTTGGAGCGCAGGCACTTGGTACGGATATCCTTAATGCCGGCCGCCTCAAGGACCGCACGGACAGGACCGCCGGCGATGACACCGGTACCGGCGGCAGCGGGCTTGAGGAGCACGCGGCCGGCGCCGAACTCACCTGTGATCTCGTGAGGGATGGTGGTGCCGGACATGGTCACATGGATCATGTTCTTCTTGGCATCCTCAATGCCCTTGCGAATGGCCTCGGGAACCTCGGCGGCCTTGCCCAGGCCATAGCCCACATTGCCCTTCTCATCGCCCACCACCATGAGGGCGGCGAACTTGAAGATACGACCGCCCTTGACGGTCTTGCTGACACGGTTCAGAGCAACCAGCTTCTCGTTAAACTCGCTCTGCTCTCTTTCAAATCTAGCCATTGTGTTTCCTCCTCCCTTAGAACTGCAGGCCGCCCTCGCGGGCGCCTTCGGCAAGAGCCTGCACACGGCCGTGGTAAACATATCCGCCACGGTCGAACACGACAGTCTCAATGCCCTTGGCCTTGGCACGCTCGGCCACGGCCAGACCCACCCTCTTGGCGGATTCTGTCTTGGTGCCGGAGCCGTCAAAGCCCTTCTCCAGGGAAGAAGCAGCCACCAGGGTCACACCGTTCACATCGTCGATGATCTGGGCGTAAATGTTGGAAGCGCTGCGGAATACATCCAGGCGGGGACGCTCGGGCGTGCCGGCGATCTTCCCGCGGACACGCTTATGACGGCGGATGCGCTGAGCGTTGGTATCAGGTCTCTTAATCATTGCGACACACCTCCTTATTTCTTCTTGGCGCCGGTCTTGCCTTCCTTGCGGCGAATGACCTCGTCAGTATACTTAATGCCCTTGCCCTTATAAGGCTCCGGGGGCCGTTTCTCACGAACTTCAGCGGCAAACTGGCCGACCTGCTGCTTGCTGGCACCCGAGATCACGATCTTGTTGGGGTTGGGAACCTCGATGGTGATCCCATCAGGCTCTTCCATGATGACCTGGTGGGAGAAGCCGATGTTCATCACGAGCTTCTTCCCCTCCTTGGCAACACGATAACCCACACCGTTCACATCCAGCTCCTTCTTGAAGCCATCGGTGACACCGACGATCATGTTGTGCAGAAGCGTACGGGTCAGGCCGTGGAGAGAGCGGTTGATCTTCTCGTCGTTGGGACGGGTGACCAGGATCTCGCTGCCCTCCTGCTGAATGGTCATGGCGGGGGCCAGATTCTGGGTCAGAGTACCCTTGGGACCCTTCACGGTGACCACATTGCCATCAGCGATCTTGACTTCCACGCCGGCAGGAACAGCGATGGGCATTCTTCCGATTCTAGACATCTCTGTTACCTCCTTACCACACGAAAGCCAGGACTTCACCGCCGACATTGGCCTTGCGCGCGGCTTTGTCGGTCATGACGCCCTTGGATGTGGAAATGATAGCGATGCCAAGACCACGGAGCACACGGGGAAGCTCCTCAGCCCCAGCGTAAACGCGAAGGCCGGGCTTGGACACACGCCGAAGGCCGGTGATGACCTTCTCTTTGCCGGGGTTGTACTTCAGGGTGATGCGGATGACCCCCTGAGTGCCATCGTCGATGAGCTGGAAATTTTTGATATAGCCCTCGTCCAGCAGAATCTGAGCAATGCTCTTCTTCATGTTGGAAGCAGGCACATCGACGGTGTCATGCTTGGCGTTGTTTGCGTTGCGGATGCGGGTGAGCATATCCGCAATAGGATCTGTGATATGCATGGATTTTGACCTCCTTTTTAGGTTACGGGTCCCTTTCTGGGTCCCGTGTCAGACGGCAAGGTATCAGACTCTGAAAGCCGACCTTTTGACCGCCCTGTGATGGGACGCGCGGATCTATTCAAAAACATGGGGAGAGGCGGGCTGGTGTTACCAGCTCGCCTTCTTCACTCCAGGAATTTGACCCTTGTAGGCCAGCTCGCGGAAGCAGATACGGCAGATTCCATAGTCACGCAGGTAGGCGTGGGGACGGCCGCAGATCTTGCACCGGTTGTAAGCACGAGTAGAGAACTTGGGGGCTCTCTGCTGCTTCAAAATCATAGACTTCTTAGCCATTTTGTTCTCTCCTCCTCAGCGGTTTTCAGCGGTGGCGAAGGGAGCGCCGGAGAGGCTGAGCAGCTCACGGGCTTCTTCGTCGGTCCTGGCTGTGGTGCAGATGACCACATCCATCCCCCGGATCTTATCAATGTGGTCGTACTCGATCTCAGGGAAGATCAGCTGCTCCTTGATGCCCAGGGCATAGTTGCCACGGCCGTCAAAGGAGTTGGCGTTGATGCCCCGGAAGTCGCGGACACGGGGCAGGGCCACATTGAACAGGCGGTCCAGAAATTCCCACATCTTGTCGCCCCGAAGGGTAACCTTCGCGCCGATGGGCATTCCCTCACGGAGCTTAAAGTTGGCAACGGACTTCTTGGCGTTGGTGATGACAGCCTTCTGCCCGGTGATCTTGGTCAGGTCTCCCACCACGGCCTCCAGAACCTTGGCGTTGTCCCTGGCCTCTCCGCAGCCGCAGTTGATGACGATCTTCTCCAGGCGGGGAATCTCCATGCAGCTCTTGTAGCCAAATTTCTTCATGAGAGCGGGAGCGACTTCATCCTGGTACTTCTGCTTCAGATTGGGCATTTTCTTTTCAGACATATTCGACTCCTCCTCTCTTAAATTTCAGCGCCGCACTTCTTGCAGATACGGACCTTTTTGCCATCGGCCAGCATCTTGTGGGCGGGACGGGTGGCCTTGCTGCACTTGGGGCAAACACGCTGCACCTTGCAGGCGTAGATGGGGGCTTCCTTCTGGATGATGCCGCCCTCCTCGCCCTGACGGCGGGGCTTCTGGTGACGGGAGACCACATTGACCTTCTCCACGATGACCTTGCCATCCCGGGGCATGACCTCCAGGACCTTGCCCTGCTTGCCCTTGTCCTTTCCGGACAGGACGAGAACGGTATCGTTCTTCTTAATGCTCATCTTGTTCATGTTATCTCCTCCCCCTTACAGCACTTCGGGAGCCAGAGACAGGATCTTCATGTAATCCTTATCACGCAGCTCACGAGCCACGGGCCCAAAGATACGAGTGCCCTTGGGGTTCTTGTCCTCCTTGATGAGGACGGCGGCGTTGTCGTCAAAACGGACATAGCTGCCGTCAGCCCGGCGCACGCCGCGGCTGGAGCGGACGATCACGGCCTTCACGACCTCGCCCTTCTTGACCTGACCGCCGGGCTGGGCCTTCCGCACGGAAGCCACGATCACATCACCGATGTTTCCGTACTTGCGCTTGGAGCCGCCCAGAACGCGGATGGTCTTGATTTCCTTGGCGCCGGTGTTATCGGCAACCTTCAAATAAGTCTCTTCCTGAATCATGCCGACACCTCCTTACTTCGCCTTTTCAATGATCTCGACGATGCGCCAACGCTTATCCTTGGACAGGGGGCGGGTCTCCATCACGCGGACACGGTCCCCGACGCCGCACTGGTTGTTCTCATCGTGAGCCTTCAGCTTATAGGTTCTCTTTACGATCTTCTTATACAGGGGATGAGCCACACGGTCGGCGATGGCCACAACAACGGTCTTATCCATCTTGTCAGAAACCACGAGGCCGACACGGGTCTTGCGGGAAGAAGTTCTGTTTTCCATGGTCTGTTTCCTCCTTCTTAGCGGCCTGCGAGCTGAAGCTCGCGGATCACGGTCTTGACTCGGGCAATATCCTTCTTGACCTCGGCGATCTTGATCGGATTCTCGAGCTGATTGGTGGCGTGCTGAAGACGGAGCTGGAACAGGTCCTTCTTCAGATCGGCCAGCTTGGTATCCAGCTCGGCGGCGCTCATCTTACGGATCTCGTTTGCCTTCATCTTCATTCACCACCATTCTCGGTCTGAACAGCCTCTTCCTTCTTCACAATCTTGCACTTGACGGGCAGCTTGTGAGAAGCAAGACGCAGGGCCTCGCGGGCGGTCTCCTCGGAGACGCCGGCGATCTCAAACATCACACGGCCGGGCTTTACCACGGCCACCCAATACTCAGGGGAACCTTTACCGGAACCCATTCGGGTCTCAGCGGGCTTCTCCGTGATGGGCTTATCGGGGAAAATCTTGATCCAGACCTTACCGCCACGCTTGGTATAGCGGGTCATGGCGATACGGGCGGCCTCGATCTGATTGCTGGTCACCCAGCAGGGCTCGGTGGCCTGCAGGCCGAAGTCACCGTAGGTCACGGTGTTGCCCCGGCTGGCCTTGCCGGTGAGGCGGCCGCGGTGAACACGGCGGTATTTGACTCTCTTAGGCAGCAGCATTACTTGGCGCCTCCTTCCTTGGCAGGAGCAGCGGGACGGGAAGCCCCGGAACGGTTGTTGTTGAAACCACCCTGACGGGGGCCGCCGAAGCCGGGCTTGCGGTCGCCGAAGCCGGACTTGCGGTCACCGAACCCGGGCTTGCGGTCCCGGCGGGGACGGTCAGAACGCTCTTTGAAGTTCTTGGCGTCCAGGGTGCGGGGGGTGGTGCGCAGGGTCTGGGTCAGAACCTCACCCTTATAGATCCACACCTTAACCCCAATGCGGCCATAGGTGGTGGCAGCCTCGGCAAAGCCGTAGTCAATGTCGGCCCGGAGGGTCTGCAGGGGAATTGTACCGTCGTGATAATGCTCGGTACGGGCGATTTCAGCGCCGCCCAAACGACCGGAGCAGCAGGTCTTGATGCCCAGAGCGCCGGCCCGCATGGCGCGGCCCATGGCATTCTTCATGGCACGGCGGAAGCCGATGCGCTTTTCCAGCTGCTGGGCAATGTTCTCGGCCACCAGCTGGGCGTCCATATCGGGGTTCCGGACCTCGACCACCTTCAGGTCCACAGGCTTGCCGATCATCTTGGTGACCTGGGCCTGGTAACGCTCAATGTCGGCGCCGCCCTTGCCGATGATCACACCGGGACGGGCGCAGTGGACATAGATGCGGACCTTGGCGTTGTCACGCTCAATCTCGATCTTGGGGATTCCTGCGCCGTAAAGGCTCTTCTTCAGGAAATCCCGGATCTTCTTGTCCTCCACCAGCAGATCGCCAACCTTCTCGTTACGAGCATACCAGCGGGAGTCCCAATCTTTGATAACACCCACACGAAGACCGTGGGGATTCACTTTCTGTCCCATTGTTTTCCTCCTCCCTTAGCGCTCTTTCACGACGATGGTAACGTGAGAGGTCCGCTTGTTGATCCGATTGGCACGGCCCTGGGCCCGGGGCATGATCCGCTTGATGATGGGGCCGGGGGTGGCAAAGGTCTCAGCGACATAGAGCTTCTCAGGATCCATGCCATGGTTGTTTTCCGCATTGGCTGCGGCGCTCTTCAGGAGTTTCATCAGGGGCTCGGAAGCCGCCTTGGGGGTGGTGGCCAAAATAGAGTTGGCCTGGGCAACACTCTTGCCGCGGATCAGATCACAAACGATGCCGACCTTGCGGGGAGAGATGCGCACATATCGCAGAAATGCTTTCGCTTCCATGTTTCTCTCTCCTCCTCTTATTTACCAGTCTTGGCCCCGGCGTGACCCCGGAAGGTGCGGGTGGGGGCGAACTCGCCCAGCTTGTGTCCCACCATATCCTCAGTCACATAAACAGGCACATGCTTGCGGCCGTCGTGAACGGCAATGGTATGACCGACGAAGGAGGGGAAGATGGTGGAGGCCCGGCTCCAGGTCTTGAGGACCTTCTTCTCGTTCTTCTCGTTCATCTCATCCACCCGCTTCAGCAGCTCGGGGGCGCAAAACGGGCCTTTCTTGACACTTCTAGACATATTTTACGACCTCCTTACTTCGCGTTGCGGTGCTTGACGATGAACTTCTCGGTACGGTTCTTCGTCTTACGAGTCTTATAACCCATAGCGGGCTTGCCCCAGGGGGTAACAGGGCCGGGACGGCCCACGGGGCTCTTGCCTTCACCACCGCCGTGGGGGTGGTCACAGGGGTTCATGACGGAGCCGCGGACGGTGGGCCGCCAGCCCATGTGACGCTTACGGCCGGCCTTACCGATCTGGATGTTGGCCCAGTCGGTGTTGCCCACCTGGCCGATGGTAGCCTTACACTCCAGGCGGATATAGCGAACCTCGCCGGAGGGCAGACGGACCTGGGCCATGCCGTTCTCCTTCGCCATGAGCTGGGCAGCGGTTCCGGCGGAGCGGACCAGCTGAGCGCCCTTTCCGGGGTACAGCTCAATGTTGTGGATCATTTCACCCACGGGGATGTTCTCGATGGGCAGGCAGTTGCCGGGCTTAATGTCGGCGGCGGGGCCGGTCATGATGATGTGGCCGGGCTTCAGGCCCACAGGAGCCAGAATATACGCCTTGGCGCCGTCCTCATACTGGATGAGGGCAATGTTGGCGGAACGGTTGGGATCATACTCCAGACGCAGCACGGTGGCGTTCTCCTCCCGCTGGCGCTTGAAGTCGATGATACGGTACTTGCGCTTGTTGCCGCCGCCGCGGTGGCGGACGGTGATACGGCCGTAGCTGTTGCGGCCCGCGTGCTTCTTCAGGTTTTCCGTCAGGCTGCGCTCCGGCTTGGCCTTCTTGTCGATGCCCTCAAAGGCGCTCACGGTCATGTGGCGGCGGGAGGGCGTCGTGGGCTTATAAGTCTTGATAGCCATTTCTCGTTACCTCCTTACACCATGCCTTCGAAGAACTCGATGGTCTTGGAGTCCTCGGTGAGGGTGACCATGGCCTTCTTCCAGTTGGCACGACGGCCGGCGGGGAAACGGCCGGTGCGCTTTGCTTTGCCCTGCATATTCAGGGTGTTGACCTTGGAAACCTTCACACCGAAGATCTCCTCAATGGCCTTGGCGATCTCAATCTTGTTGGCGTCTTTGGCGACCTCGAAGGTGTACTTCTTATTCTCGGTCTCAGCCATGGACTGCTCGGTGATGATGGGGCGCTTGATAATATCGTAAGCGGTCTTCATTACGCGAACACCTCCTCGATGGTAGCCAGCGCAGTCTTATCGATGATGAGCTGGTTGGCGTTAACAATGTCGTAAACAGACAGAATGGTGGCAGAGGTGGTGACCACGCCGGGGATGTTGCGGGCAGACTTGACCACATTGGGGCAGGCGGTAATGACCACGGCCTTCTTGCTGTCCACGGCGTTCAGGAAGGTCTGGAAGGACTTGGTCTTGATCTCCTCCATGCTCAGGCCGTCCACCACCAGCACATTGCCGGCGGCAGCCTTCGCGGAGAGGGCGGACTTGAGGGCAAGACGCTTGACCTTCTTGTTCAGGGAATAGCTGTAGTCCCGGGGCTTGGGGGCAAAGACGATGCCGCCGTGGGTCCACTGGGGAGCGCGGGTGGAACCCTGACGGGCACGGCCGGTGCCCTTCTGACGCCAGGGCTTGATACCGCCGCCGGAGACCTCGGCACGGGTGAGGGCGGACTGTGTGCCCTGACGGCAGTTGGCCAGGTGATTCTTCACCGCTTCATGGACAACCGCCTGGTTGGGCTCAATGCCGAACACAGCGTCGGAGAGCTCCACTTCGCCCACCTTTGCGCCAGTCATATTTACAAGAATTGCTTTAGGCATTTGGTATCTCTCCTTTCTTACTTGTTACGGGCAGAGGCCTTCTGGGGATTGCGGCCGGAAGCCTTCTGCGGGTTGTTGCTGATGCCGGCGGCAGCGCCCTTGACCTTGACATTAATCACGCTGTTGCGCAGGTAGACCAGGCCGCCCTTGGGGCCGGGAATGGCGCCGCGGATGGCGATCAGGTTCAGCTCGGGGTCCACCTTGATGACATCCAGGTTCAGCACGGTGACCTGCTCGTCACCCATGTGACCGGCACCGATCTTACCCTTGAAGATCCGGGAGGGATCGGTGGCGGGACCCATAGAACCGGCATGACGGTGAACAGGACCGCCGCCGTGGGTCATGGGGGTGCGTCCGGCGCCGTAGCGCTTGATGACGCCGGCGTAGCCCTTGCCCTTGCTGGTACCGGTCACGTCCACTCGGTCGCCCTCGGCAAACTGGGTCACGGTGATAACATCGCCCACATTCATGTCGGCGGCGCCGGCCAATTTGAACTCCTTCAGGTTTTTCTTCAGAAGGTCCTCACCGGCCTTCTTCAGGTGGCCCTGCTCGGGCTTGGTGAGCTTCCTGGCGACGACATCCTCAAAGCCCAGCTGCACGGCTGAATAGCCGTCCTTCTCCACAGTCTTCTTCTGCACCACGGTGCAGGGGCCCGCCTCAATGACGGTGACCGGGATGACCTTTCCGGCTTCGTCGAAGATCTGCGTCATGCCGACCTTCTTGCCGATAATGGCCTTTTCCATGGTTTTTCCTCCTTAAATAAGGTTATTGGTTGACACAGCCGCCCTTTGCGGCGCTGCTCTGCCAACTTGACCCGTCCGCCTCAAAACGCGGCGGACTGCGGTACAAACATTTTTCCGGGATTACAGCTTGATCTCGATTTCCACACCGGCAGGCAGCTCCAGGCTCATCAGGGCCTCCACCGTCTTGGGAGAGGGCTTGATGACATCGATCAGCCGCTTGTGGGTGCGGCGCTCGAACTGCTCACGGCTGTCCTTATACTTATGGACGGCGCGCAGGATGGTGACAACCTCCTTCTTGGTGGGCAGGGGGATGGGGCCGGACACCTCAGCGCCGGTGCGCTTGGCGGTCTCCACGATCTTCTCAGCACTCTGGTCGATGAGCTGATGATCGTAAGCCTTGAGACGGATGCGGATCATTTCCTTCTGAGTAGCCATGTTTGTTTCCTCCTAATACATACGAAGTGGTTTGCGTTGTCCACGCTTCGTACGGTGAGAGATTTATTGTACACGGTTCCGTGCGTATCACTCCGCGACATGAAAAAACCGGCAAAAGCCGGCCGCTTTTCACGCACAGCGATATACGCAGTGCATAAAAATCTCTCAGCCGCCCGATTCTAGCTCGGACATACTCCGCGAAAGTTACCTCATTTCTGAGCAATCTCCCGCATCATCGCAGTTTACGCCCATATAAGAGCCTATTAATAATACTATGCCTCACCTGAAAAGTCAAGCATATTTTTTTCTTTTCTTTTTAAAATTCCGCTAAATTCTCCCTGTCCGCCCGCCTTCTTTCTGACACGGCGGACAAAAAGAGGCGGACCTTGCCCCCTCCAGCACCCCCTGCCCTCTCCCGGAAGGCTGGTTTTTCATTTTTTGGCAAACGGAAGGGGGACCATCCAGTCCCCCTTCCGTTTGTTTTCCAAGATCAGCGCACAATGAGAGTGGCGATAAAGTCTGTGCCGCTGTATGTGCCATAGACCCGGAGGTGATCCCCCACATTCAGGTCCCACAGCCGCAGACGGTCCCCGGCGGCACTGGTGATGCTGGCCTGACCGGCGGCCACGGAAATGGGGTTTTCCTGCTCCGCCACCTTAAAAAGTATGGTCCTATCGGATTCGTTCACGAAGACCACGGTGCCCAGAACACTCCCCGATGCCGCCGAGTCATTCTCCACCTCAATGGCGATGACGGTATCCCCATCGGTGACCATGGAGATCTGGTACCCCGCCTTCAGGGCGGAGAACGCCACGGCCCGATCTCCCTGGGTGATGGTGGCGGAGGTGGTGACGGCGAAGGTCCGCGTCTCTCCGTTGACCAGCTTGATGACCAGGCTGTTTCCTTTGAGGGACTGGCTGACCGATTCGATGGTACCCACCAGATCGGCGGCCTTGGGGGTTGCCTCCACCAGGGCCACCTCATTGTATTTCACGGTAATCAGGAGCGCGTCCCCATTTTTCAGCTTATCGATACCGATGGATTTCCCCTCCCGCTTGATGACGGGAAGATCATTGATATCCACCACAAAATCCATGGTCTGGCCATCCTCCCCCTCCATACGCAGGGTCACTTCGGGCACCCGTGAGTAGTCGATGCCCACCAGGGTCCCTGTGGCAGTGCTGCTGCTGGGGAAGCAGACCAGCTCCACGATCTCTCCCGCCACCTGCCGCGCGGTCACAAACCAGTCCCGCTGCAGGTTCTTAAATTCCACCGGCTTTCCGTCATAGACCGCAGACACATTCTTATTCACGGAATAGCTGGTGGCACGCCCGGTCCACAGATCGGTAATACTCATGGTCGGGCTGGAGCTCTGCCAGGTGACGGCACGGACCGTCCCCTGAATGTAGGTGCTGACCGTGTCAAAATCCGCAGAGGTAATCAGCCCGGTATCGCTGGATACCCGCAGGGTGACAAATTTCCCCACATAGCCGTTTAGAGAATCGTTCTTTCCGGGCACCCCGTTGACCAGGATGGTCCCGTTTTCCGGCAGGGTATACCGCTGGGTTACCCCGTCATACCCGGTGACCTTAAGGGCCACATCCCTGCTGTTGGTGATGGCCTCCTTCCCCTGGTAAAGTCCCGCCCGTTTGCTGGAGCCTCCCCGGAACTGGATGGCAACGGCATTTCCCCTGCCATCCACCAGGGCCTCGGCGGACTGATAGCCCGCATCCAGATCCAGCCGATCCATGGTAATCAGCTCTCCATTGGCCTCCACCATGGTAAAGCGGTTCAGGCCCACGGTTTTGGGTACCCCGTCCAGGGTCAGAAGGGTCCCTTCCCCGGTGAGTCCGCTCACCGTTCCCCGCACCGTTTTCAGATCCCCCAGAATGTCCGCCTTGGCGGCATTGCCTTTTTCATCCAGAGCAACCCGGACAAAGGCCCCCTCCGTGATGGACTTCTGTTCCGTCTTCATGTTATTTTCATAGATCGGCACAGAGGGCGCCAAGGCCACCGCCTTCCGCTCGGTGTCCCAGCCGTTTCCCAGCGTGAGCACCGTGATCCCGGTGTCGCCGATGGTGACTGAATCCACCGTGCCCGCAATCCAATTGTATTGGGTGAAGGCGGGCAGCTCACTCTGAATCCCCCGCTCCTCCTTGAAGGACAGGACCCTGGAGAGCATGGTGGCCATAATGGCCCGATTGACAGGGGATTTGGGCAGAAAGGCGTTGTTCTCATCCCCCGTGACAATCCCATACAGATTCATCAGGTAAATGCTGGGCTTTGCCTCCTCGCTGATCTGATTGGCATCCACAAAGCCCAGGGGATAGCTGGTCTGGCTCTCCGCCAGCAGGTCCAGCCCCATGGCCCGCACCAGATAGACCGCCAGCTGCTCCTTGGGCAGCTCTCTGTCCAGCATCCCTGTCTCCACCAGGGTCTTCAGCTCCCCCTTGTTGAGGATTCCGGACTCCAGGCAGAGGGCCAGCTCCGTGCGGAACCAGCTCTGACTGTTTCCCAACAGCTCATCCAGGTAGGCCCTGTGCTTTTCCAGCACCTTGGCCGCCGTATCCGCAGCCACCCTCAGGGAGCGGGCGCAGAAGGCCAGGCCCTCGGAGGTTTTCAAGGTGTTTCCGGGCCGATAGCTGTTGTCCTCATAGCCTTTTACCATCCCCTTGGCCGCCATATCCTCAATATAGGGCTTGGCCCAGTGCTGCGAAATATCGGTAAATGCAACGGCAGAAGCGGGCACGACCGCCAGACCCAGGGTCAAAGCAACCGCCAGACCCAGCGATGCCAGTCTTTTGCGTCTCATAGCGAAACCTCCATATTCTTCGGTGTTCTTCCTTAGAAATTATATCCTTTCTTCCCCTGAATTGCAACCTCTGATTGTCTCTTCGACCAAACCTCCTATTTTTTCCACTGCCCGTTTCGGACGGCCGGCGGGTTTGACGAACGGTGGAATATGGTCTATACTAAAACCAATGCACTGCGACTCTTCATGCGCAGAGGCGGACGGCAAGGGGCTGATTCATGTATGCAAAACGCAAAAACACAGATGACTGAAGGGACCATTTGGAAGGTTCTCATCGGTTTTGCCTTCCCTCTCTTTCTGGGAAATCTGTTTCAGCAGATGTATAACGCTGTGGATTCTCTGGTGGTGGGCAATTTCTGCGGGGACGACGCTCTGGCCGCTGTCAGCTCCTCCGGCAGCCTCTGCCTTTTGATCATCGGTTTTTTTCAGGGGACCTTCACCGGGGCCAGCGTGATGATTTCCCGCTTCTTTGGCGCCCGGGAGGAGGAGAAACTGGAGAAGGCCGTCCATACCACCATCCTCTTCTCCCTGGGAATCGGCCTGGTCCTCTCCCTGCTGGGGGTTTGGCTCACCCCCACCATCCTCCGCTGGATGGGGACCCCGGAAACCGTCCTTCCCAACTCCATCCTCTATTTCCGCATCTACTGTGCCGGCCTCCTCTCCCTGGTGCTTTACAACACCATGAACGGCATCTTCCAGGCTTTGGGAGACAGCCGCCATCCTCTCTGCTATCTGATTCTCGCCTCCCTGGCCAATGTGGGGCTGGACCTTCTCTTTGTGGCCGTTCTGGATTGGGGGGTGGCGGGGGCCGCCGCCGCCACCATCATCGGCCAGTCCCTCAGCGCTATTTTGGGCTTTGCCCATCTGATGAGCGGAAGATTTTTCATCCGGGTCTCCCTCCAAAAACTGAGGCCGGACCCCGCTCTTTTGAAACAGATCTTCCGGCTGGGCCTTCCCAGCGGAATCCAGAACAGCGTCATCTCCATCGCCAATGTACTGGTCCAATCCAATATTAACACCTTTGGGAAAGCCGCCATGGCAGGCTGCGGAAGCTATGCCAAAATCGAGGGCTTTGCCTTTCTCCCCATCATCAGCCTCTCTCTGGCCATCACCACCTTTATCAGCCAGAATCTGGGGGCCGGCAAGCGGGAGCGGGTAAAAACAGGGGCCAGGCTTGGCATTGTGATGATGGTCGGTCTCGCCGAGCTGGTGGGCCTTGCCACCTTCCTGTTCGCCCCTCTTCTCATCGGTCTCTTCAGCCCCTCACCGGATGTGGTGGTCTACGGCATCCTCCAGGCGCGGGTGGTCTCCCTGGCCTATTGTCTCCTGGCCTTTTCCCACGCCGCCGGGGCCGTTTTGAGGGGGGCGGGGAAAACCCTGATCCCCATGGTCATCATGCTCTGTGTCTGGTGTGTATTCCGAATTTTCTATGTCACCCTGATGGTCCGCCTCATCCCCAGCATCCTCGTCGTATTTACCGCCTATCCCATCACCTGGAGCATCAGCTCCCTCCTCTTTTTCCTCATTCTTCGAAGGGGAAACTGGTTGGATTCCTCCCTGGCCCGGCCTGTGGAAAAGGAAGCGGGAGGCGTCTGATTTTCAAACACTTCCTTGGGAATGCCGAAAAACCCGGCCCATGCCTGACGCATGAGCCGGGTTTTTCCATCGGCCGGGGAGGCGGTTCCCTCCCCTCCGTTCGTTGTCACACCGTTTCAGGAGGGTCCAAGATCCTTTTCCCCGCCCAAAAATTTTCCGGGCAGGAGGGTGAAGAGAACCCGGCCCAGAACATATCTCTCATCAATGGTGCCCAGGCGCTCATCCCGGCTGTCAGAGGAATGGTTCCGATTGTCCCCCATCACGAAGATGCTTCCCTCCGGGACGGTCACATGGGTGATGGTCTCCCACTGGGAAGCGGGCCACCGCATGGTCTCGTTGATGTATGGTTCATCCAGAAGTTCCCCATCCACGCTGACGGTTCCCGCCTCATAGTTGATGTCCACCGTCTGTCCCCCTGTGGCGATCACCCGCTTCACAATGGGCTGCGTCACATCTCCAAACGGCTTGGTCAAAACCACAATATCCCCCTGCTCCGGGGTATAACCCACACTTTGGAGCAGGAGCAGGTCCCGGTTTTTCAGCGTTGGGAGCATACTCTCCCCATCCACCCCGATCACCCGGCCCAAAAAGGTAAAGAGAAGGATCAGGGTCACCAGGGCAAAGACCAGAGCCTGAAGCCAATAGTACAGATCCAGCTTAAAGCTGTCCTCCTTTGCAAGCTGCGGTTCCTTTTCGTTTTCCATCAGAATTCTCCTTTTTTACCGCCTGTCCCGGGTGGGAAAGGCCTCTGAACACCTTTAGTCGCTGAGTACAAAGTGGAAGAAACGAAGCATCTCATACCAGTCGTCCCCGGAAAAACACACATTTTTTCCGTCCTCCAGCCATGCCCCCGGATAGAAGCTTCTGGAGTAGGCGTCCGGGTGTTTCTGAAAGCGGACTACCGCGTCAAAATGGTCAGGAAGGCAGATTTTGCACTTCTTCGCGTTCTTCACCGCTTTTTTGGCTCCCTCCCGTATGGCCTTGACCGCGGCATTGGGGTGCATGGAAACCACCGCTCCCCCAAAACCCTCGTTGACCGCAACGGTGGTGATCTCGGGAATCAACTCCCTCGCAAAATCACAGAGGACCTGGTCTCCGGAGAGAAAGGGGACGGCTGCCCCATAGTATCCCGCCGTATAGGCATTCATGAGAAACTCGCTCATCCGCACCCCGTTGAGGGTGACATACTCATTTTGCAGATTCATGGTGTGGGAGAGGGGATTGCCATTGGAGGCGGCCCAGCTGTGATATCCGGTAAACAGCACGGCGTCAAAGCCGGCCTGATCCAGTCCGCTCATCATGCTCAAAGGATCTCCGGTCCATCCGCGCATAATACGGACAGATTCGGGGAGCTGATCGGTCTCAAGATTTCTGGCGGAGTCATGGGCATCCTTAATCAGAATCTCATCCGCCCCTCCGGAAATGGCCCCCTCGCAGGCCGCCGCTACCTCACAGGTCATCTGCTTGCGGAAGTAGTTGTAGTCATAGGGGGTGCTCCGCTCGGTCTCCCGCCAGTCCGTAATTCCGCAGGTTCCTTCCATATCCGCGCTTATAAAAACCTTCATAGGGATCTTCCTTTCAAAATATCCTCCACCCGCTGAAGCTGCTCCAGGGTATTCACCCCCATCATCTCATTGGAGCTGCAGGTGGAACAGACCCCAACCTTTTCTCCCTGGGCCAGAAACCAGGCAGGGGCATCGGTGAGATAATACTCTCCCTGGGCGTTGTCCGGACGGAGGGATTCCAAAGCTCTCCACAGCTTTTGCCCCTCAAACACATAGACTCCGGCGTTCAGCTCTGTAATGGACTTTTCCTCGGGAGTACAGTCCCTGTCCTCTACAATCCGCCGAAAATGCTTCCCCTCGTCCCGGACGATGCGCCCATAGGGCAAGGCCCGCTCGGTGACGCCGGAGAGGATGGTGCAGGCGTTTCCCTCCCGCATATGGGCCGCCACCAGGGACTGATAGGTGGAGCGCTTCATGAGGGGCATATCTCCGCAGCAGACCAGCACATGACCGTCAAATCCCTTCAGCCCCTCTTTCGCGGAGAGAACGGCGTGGCCGGTCCCCAGCTGCTCCTCCTGGACTCCAACGGGGTAGTTGGGAAAGGCTCTCATAACCTCCTCTCTCTGATAGCCCACAATCAGCATCACATCCTCCTGAGGGAGGAAGGAAAGGGCTTCCAACACATGGGAGAGAAGGGGCCGACCATTGGCCTGGCGCAGGACTTTGGGCAGATGACAGCCCTCGCTCTGAAGGCGGGTCCCCTTTCCCGCGCACAGGACTATCGCTTTGACTGTACTGGAACTCATAAGAAAACGCTCCCTCAATTCAAAATATCTAATTGTTGATTTTACCACAGAATCCGGAGAGAAAAAAGACTTTTCCCGGAAAGTTCCCTCTCTTGCCCAAAAAAGTGTCCCGGGGCGCTCACCCCAGGACAGCTTTTCGAAAGCGCCCCCTCCGGCAAGTGCCGAGGCGCCTGCGCTCACAGGGTGGTGAAGGTCACTCCCTCCCGCCCCTTTAGATACCGGGCCTCCCGATCCTGACAGGTAAAGAGGAGAATCTGCTGATTTTTGCTCCGACGGAGCAGATGCTCCAGAGCCAGCCCCATCCGTGCATCGTCAAAGTTGGTGAGGGCATCGTCCAGCACCAGGATCGGGGGCTGATCCTCCGGGAAGGTGAGATCACAGATCCCCAGACGGATGGCCAGATAGAGCTGGTCCTCCGTCCCTTGGGAGAGGGCAAGAACGCTGCGGGGCAGAATCTCTCCCTCCTCCTGCGCACTCGCGCGAAAGGTCTTGGTCAGGCTGACCTCCTTGTATTTCCCACCCGTCAGCTCCCGGAGAATCTCCCCGGCCCGACGGTTTAAAGCGGGGGCAAACCGGGCCTGCCGGCTCTGATTTGCCGCGGTCAGAGCCTCCAACGCCAGTCCTATGGCCTCATACTCCTCCTGCCGCCGGGCCAGCTCCTCTCTCTTCCGGTCCAGAGCGGCTTCGGCCTGATCCGGATCCCCCAAGGTGCGAAGCTCCCCCTGGGCGGCGGCCACCATCCGTTCCTTCCGGCCAACCTCTTCGTTTAAAACCGCAAGCCGGGCCGCCACCTCCTGATAGGAGTGCCTGGGCTGACAGCTGGTCTTTTGAGGGGGCTGAGGATCCGGTCCCAGCGCGGCCTTCGCCAGCTCCAGAGTCTTTCTGGCCCCCTCCAGCGCAGTGTGAAGAGGAGCCAGTTTATCCTCTCCCATCAGTCCTCTGGAGAGGGCGGCGGAAATTCCGAACTCATTGGTGGCGGTGGGGGCAAAGGTATGAACGAATCGGAGCAGGGCCTCTTTGGCCTCCTCCTGTCTGGCGGCGGCCTCCTCTGCCTGACGGGTCAGCTCCGCGATTTTGGCCTCATACTCCAGGCGGGCAGACTGGACGGCCCTGCTTTTTCCCCTGGATCGGAAGAGGAAGGCCAGCAGGCCCCCCACGCCGAAGCCGGCCGCCATGGAGAGGATCCCCAGCGTCCCAAAGTCCATGGGCCGGCTGGTCAGATCCTGAATCAGGGCGGCGGGATTGGCGGTGGAGAAATAGCTCCCCACAAAGAAGAGCAAAAGAGCGGTCATCACCCCGGAG
>JAHHSE010000069.1 GCA_020025395.1 Oscillospiraceae bacterium | reverse complement strand
AGCAGACCGCCTTTTACCTGCGTCTGGCCGAGACCTTCCGCCTCCATGTCACCGCGGGAAGCGACTTCCACGGGGAAACGGTCAAGCCGGATATTCAGATCACCCCCAGCGTGGTGGAGCTGGATTGGCTGCTGGGGCCTGCCTCTTCTTCCTCTGGCTAAGGCAATTACGCAAAGCCCAGTTCAGTCTTATACTGAACTGGGCACAGACTGTCGAAGAACCCCTGTTTTCATTAAGGGAAAACAGGGGTTCTTCGACAATCTGAAAGGTCTAACCGACTTGCAAAAATCGGTTAGACCTTTTTCTATTGGATAAGTTTTGTGCTGCACCTGCAAGCCAGCCGTTATTGGCTAAAAATTTCAGTAAGCATGAATTTAGCGTATGCTATCAATCTGTTATCAAATAGGGAATTTGAAAATCAAAAAGTCAGTGTTTTCAAGGGCTTTCGGACCCCCATATCCATTTTTTGCTTACTCCCACTCAATCGTCCCGGTTGGCTTAGGAGTCAAATCATAGAGGACCCGGTTAATCCCCTTCACCTCATGGGTAATCCGTTGGGTAATCTTCTGAAGGAGGGGAAAAGAGACCTCCTCCACGGTGGCGGTCATGGCATCCACTGTATTCACCGCTCTCAGGATACAGGGCCATTCATAGGTCCGCAGACCCTCGGTCACACCCACCGACTTGAGATCGGGCACAACGGTAAAATACTGCCATACCTTCCCTTCCAATCCGGCCTTCTGAAACTCCTCCCGGAGAATGGCGTCGGATTCCCGAACCGCCTCCAGACGATCCCTGGTGATGGCGCCCAGGCAGCGGACCCCAAGACCGGGACCGGGGAAGGGCTGACGATACACCATGCTGTCAGGCAGACCCAGGGCCTTTCCGCAGGCCCGGACCTCGTCCTTGAAGAGCATCTTCAGAGGCTCTACCAGCTGAAAATCCAGATCCTCAGGCAAACCACCCACATTGTGGTGGCTCTTGACCGCCTTTACCGTCCTGGTACCGGACTCGATGATATCCGGATAAATGGTTCCCTGGCCCAGGAAGGCGATGCCGTCCAGCTTTCTCGCTTCCTCTTCAAAGACCCGGATAAATTCCGCGCCGATGATCTTCCGCTTCTCCTCCGGCTCATCCACCCCGGCCAGCTTGTCCAAGAAGCGGTCCACGGCATCCACATAGATCAGATTGGCCTCCATCTCATTCCGGAAGACCTGGATCACCTGCTCCGGCTCTCCCTTCCGCAGGAGGCCGTGATTGACATGGACACAGGTGAGCTGCTTTCCGATGGCCTTGATCAGCAGGGCGGCCACCACGGAGGAGTCCACCCCTCCGGAGAGGGCCAGCAGGACCTTCTTATCCCCCACCTGACGGCGGATCAGCTCAATCTGATCCGCGATGAAATTCTCCATGTTCCAGTTGGGCTGCGCTCCGCAGACCCCCAGGACAAAATTGGAGACGGCCTCCCGGCGGGCCTTCTCCTCCGAGGGCCAGGGCTGATCTCCCTTGTGGTCCGCCATCAGAACGGGGACCTCGTAATTATAGATCTCCTTGGAGACATCGATCTCCACCCCGTCCACAACCCGGTTGGGGCCACCGTTCAGAATGATCCCCTTCACATTGGGGAGGGCATTCAGCTCCTGGAGGGTGATATCATGGGGGTGGATCTCACTATAGACACCCAGGGCACGGATCTCTCTTGCAAGGCGTGTATTTTCCTCACTGCCCAGATCTAAAATCACGATCATATCCTGCTTCATCGCGGTTCCTCCTTATATCCTAATAGACGGCAAAACACCACAGCTGTCCATCTTAATGTGGATATCCTACCACAGTTTCCCGCCCTTTCGCAACTGCTACTTTTTACAAAAAACGGCCCGAAATGGGAAGACAATTTCTAGACCCCTTCTGTTCTCCGCAGGGGGCGGGCAAAGGCCCGCCTCCTCTCATTTTTTCTCCTTCTTCTTTTTGGAGAAGTAGCCGGGAAAAAGCCCTGCCATCGCTCCAAGGGCGTGAAAGAGGGCGTAGGAGATCCCCATGCACGCTGCCTGAAAGAGGAGGATCGCCCCCTCCCCCAGCTCCGGCATCCGTGTTTTCAGTACATTTCCCAGACCATAGGTCACACCTACCGCCAGGAGGATACAGATCCAGGTATCGAAGGGCATATTACGAAGTCGCTTCATATTCCATTCCTCCTATTAAATGGTGGTGATATCGATGGGTTGCAAGTCGGCGCTTCTCCCCTGCTCCCGCACAGTGAGGATGGCCCGAGCGGTATCAATGGCGGTGACGCAGGCCACCGAATGCTCCACGGCGGCCCGTCGGATTCGAAAGCCGTCGGTATTGGGCTTTCTGCCTCTGGTTGGGGTGTTGATAACGAGATCCACCGTACCGGAGGCGATCATGTCCAGGATGTTTGGGCTGCTCTCGCTCACCCGTCGAACCCTGGTGCAGGGTACGCCGGCCCGCTCCAGACAGTCGGCGGTGCCTGCGGTGGCCAGGATCTGGATCTCCAGCTCCTCCAGCCCCCTGGCGATTTCCACCAGCTCTTCCTTATCCTCATCCTTCACGGTGACAATGACCCGGCCCCCTTTTTTGGGAACCTTCATATTGGCACCCTTAAAGGCCTTGAGCATGGCCTGGGGGAAGGATTCCGCAATACCCAGCACCTCCCCGGTGGACTTCATCTCCGGGCCCAGGCCGGTGTCCACATCCTTGAGCTTTTCAAAGGAGAATACAGGCATTTTCACGGCGTAGCAGCCGGCCTCCGGATAGATCCCGGTCCCAAAGCCCAGGTCAGCGAGCTTTTCACCCAGCATGACCCTGGTGGCCAGGTCGATGATGGGAACGCCGGTCACCTTGGAGATATAGGGGATGGTTCGGGAGGCTCTGGGATTTACCTCAATGACATAGACCTCATCCTGATAGATGACAAACTGAATGTTGATGAGGCCGATAACCCCCAGTGCCTTTGCCAGATCATAGGTATAGCTCAGAATGGTCTCCTTCTGCTTTTCCGTGACATGGAGGGTGGGATAGACCGAGATGGAGTCTCCGGAGTGGACCCCGGCCCGCTCCACATGCTCCATGATTCCGGGGATAAGGATATTCTCTCCGTCGAAGACCCCGTCTACCTCTACCTCCCTTCCCATCAGGTACTTATCCACCAGGATGGGATGTTCCTGGACGGTCTGGTGGATAATCCGCATAAAGTCCGCGATGTTCCGGTCGGAATAGGCGATCTCCATCCCCTGTCCGCCCAGGACATAGGAGGGTCTCACCAGCACGGGGTAGCCTATCTCATGGGCGGCGGCCAGGGCCTCCTCGGTGGTGAAGACCGTCCGTCCCTCGGCACGGGGGATCTTGCAGCGTTTGAGAATCTCGTCGAAGCGCTCCCGGTCCTCGGCGGCATCTACGCCGTCGGAGGAGGTGCCCAGAATGGGGACCCCCATCTCGGTGAGGGCCTTCGCCAGCTTGATGGCGGTCTGACCGCCGAACTGAACCACGGCTCCCCAGGGCTTTTCCTGCTCTACGATATGCTCCACATCCTCCGGGGTGAGCGGCTCAAAGTAGAGCTTATCCGCCACATCGAAATCGGTGGAGACGGTCTCCGGGTTATTGTTTACAATGATGGTCTCATAACCCATGCGTCTGAAGGCCCAGACCGAGTGGACCGAGCAGTAGTCAAACTCGATGCCCTGACCGATGCGGATGGGACCGGAGCCTAGAACCAGAATTTTCTTTTTCCCGCTCTCGGCAGTGTCGGCCTCATTTTCCCTGTCATAGCAGGAGTAGTAGTAGGGGGTCTGGGCATCGTACTCAGCGGCGCAGGTGTCCACCATCTTATATGCGGGAAGGATGCCCATGCTCTCCCGCATGGCCTTAATCTCCCTCCGGGTCCTTCCGCACAGCTCTCCGATCCAGGCGTCAGAGAAGCCCATCTCCTTGGCGGCCCGAAGGTTGTCCTCTGTAACCTCTTTGCGGCAGAAGGCCTCCTCCATCTCCACGATGGTGTGGAGCCGGTCCAGGAACCAGACATCAATCTTGGTGATCTCGTGGATGGCCTTGGGGGAGAATCCCCGGCGCAGGGCCTCCGCCACCACGAAAAGCCGCTCGTCATCCACATTGACCAGCTTCTCCTCGATCTCCTCGGTATAGAGTTCGGCCAGCTTCTCCATACGGAGAGAGTAGACATTCTGCTCCAGGGAGCGGATGGCCTTCATCAAGGCCCCCTCGAAGGTTTTGGAGATGGCCATGACCTCGCCGGTGGCCTTCATCTGGGTCCCCAGGGTGCGGCTGGCGGTGGTAAACTTGTCAAAGGGCAGGCGTGGGAGCTTCAGCACACAGTAATCGATCGTTGGCTCAAAGAAGGCGCTGGTCTTTCCGGTGACCGCATTGGGAATCTCGTCCAGATGATAGCCCAGGGCCACCTTGGCGGCCACCTTGGCAATGGGATAGCCGGTGGCCTTGGAGGCCAGAGCGGAGGAACGGGAGACCCGGGGATTCACCTCAATGACGGCGTATTCAAAGGAGTCCGGATTCAGGGCAAACTGCACATTGCAGCCCCCCTCGATCTCCAGGGCGTTGATGATCTCCAGGGCGGCGGTACGGAGCATCTGGAACTCTCTGCTTGCCAGCGTCTGGGTGGGGGCGGTAACGATGGAATCCCCGGTATGGACCCCTACAGGGTCCACATTCTCCATGGAGCAGATGGTGATGGCGTTCCCGGCGGAATCCCGCATGACCTCGAACTCAATCTCCTTCCAGCCGGAGATGCACCGTTCGATGAGGACCTGTCCTACCCGGGAGAGGTGGATGCCCCGGTCGGCAATCTCCCGCAGGGAGGGCTCGTCGTAGGCGATGCCGCCCCCGGAGCCTCCCAGGGTATAGGCGGGGCGGACAATGACGGGATAACCGATGGCATTTGCAAAGGATACCGCCGCCTCCGCCGACTCCACCACATCGGAGGTCACGCAAGGCTGATGGATGGACTCCATGCAGTCCTTGAAGCCCTGGCGGTCCTCCGCCTTCCGGATGGATTCCGGGCAGGTTCCCAGAAGGCGGACCTTGTGGGCCTCCAGGATCCCCTCCTCATACAGGTTCATAGCCAGGTTCAGCCCGGTCTGTCCCCCCAGGGTGGGGAGGATGGCGTCGGGCTTTTCCCGCTCGATGATCTGGGTCACCGAGGCGAGGTTCAATGGTTCGATATACACATGGTCGGCAATGTCCTTGTCGGTCATAATGGTGGCGGGGTTGGAGTTTACCAGCACCACCTCTACCCCTTCCTCTTTCAGGGCACGGCAGGCCTGGGTACCGGCGTAGTCAAACTCTGCCGCCTGACCGATTACAATGGGGCCGGACCCCAGCACCAGAACTTTTTTGATCTCTGTATTCTTAGGCATGGCTCGCCCCTCCCTTCATGCTGTGCGCAAAGCGGTCGAAGAGGTCTCCGGTCCCCTCTCCTGCGGCAAACTGGATTCCAAAGCAGTTGGGCCTCTCGTATTCCAGGCCCTCCACGGTCCCGTCATTCACATGGACATAGGAGACGGAGGCCCCGGTGGGGAGCGCGTCCCCGCACACGGCGTATCCGTGGTTCTGGGTGGTGATGCGGAGCTTTCCTCCGACGGTTTCCCGGACAGGGTGATTGGTTCCCCGGTGACCATAGGGAAGCTTTTCGATCTTTCCGCCTCTGGCCAGAGCCAGAAGCTGATGGCCCAGTCCGCAGGCGAAGAGGGGCAGCCCGCTTTCATAGATGGCTCCCACCTCCCGGATCAGGTCCTGATGTTCCGCGGGATCTCCGGGTCCCTCGGAGAGGACCACCCCGTGGAAACCGCCCTCCAAGATGGTTTGGGCCTTGGTAAAGGCCGGCAGAACCGTGACCTCGCAGCCCCGGCTGCGGAGGCATTCCACCAGGGTGTTTCGGACCCCATAGTCCAGCACCGCCACCCGATGCGTCTGATCCCCGTGGGGCGGGAGGACCCGCGGGGTCCGGCAGGTGACCTGATCCACCAGCTTTTCCATCCGGAATGCGCCCATGGCTTCCATGGCCCTATGGATAGAAAAATTCTCCGCACAGGTAATCATGCCTTTCATGGTGCCCTGACTGCGGAGAATCTTGGTAAGAGCGCGGGTGTCCACGCCCTGAATCCCGGTAATATGATGTTGTTTGAGATAGTCGTTCAGGCTGGACTGACAACGAAAATTGCTCCCCCGCTGGGAGAGGGAAGACACAATAAAAGCCGACGCCCAGGGCCGGCTCGATTCCACATCTTCCTCGTTGACTCCATAGTTGCCCATCAGGGGATAGGACATCACGATTCCCTGGTTTGCACAGGCAGGGTCGGTAAGAAGTTCCTGATACCCTGTCATAGAGGTGTTAACCACCAGCTCGCAGATTCGGTCATCCAATGCGCCGATGCTCTGCCCTTCCAAGATGCTGCCATTTTCCAGAATTAACCTGGCTTTCATCCGAAGATCCCGCCTTTCCGCATAATGATATCTGGTTTATTTTATCTCAAAGCCCTTCACTTGACAACCAAAAATCCCGCTTTTTTTGTCTTTTTCTTCAAAACCGTGGTTTCGACCAAAGAAAACCCGGTTCAATTCCGAAAAAATCGGCGATATGTATATTCCGGATGGACGGGGCCATACTGGATTTGAATCATTTTGGGGGTTTTTTCATGATTACTGCCTTTTTCCGAACCATTATTCTATACCTTCTCATCATTGTGGGAATCCGACTGATGGGCAAGCGTCAGGTGGGGGAACTGGAGCCTTCCGAGCTTGTCCTGGACCTGATTATTGCGGACCTGGCCGCCGTCCCCATGCAGGACTTTGGTATCCCTCTGATGGCGGGGATAATTCCTATCCTTACCCTTCTGTCTGTGACCATGATTCTCTCTGTGCTGACCATGCGGAACATGAAATTCCGGGCCTTAATCTGCGGTGTGCCCAGCGTGATTGTGGCGGATGGCAGAGTGAGGCAGCGGGAGATGCGGCGCAACCGCCTGACCCTGGATGAGCTGATGGAAGAGCTTCGAATGCAGGGGGTGGTGGATCTCACCACAATCAAGTACGCGATTTTGGAGAACAACGGACGGGTCTCCATCCTCCTGAAGGCCGCGGAAACCCCGGTCACCGCCGGACAGATGGAGCTGCATCCCAAGGACCCGGGTCTCCCTGTGATTTTGATCAATGACGGCCGAGTCATCACAGACAATCTGAAGGGCCGGGGATTGGATGATATCTGGCTGCAAAAGCAGCTGGATGCCCACCATGTCCGCCATACCCGCCAGGTCTTCCTTTTGACGGTGGATGAAAACAACTCGGTCTATCTTCTCCCGAAGGAGGACAAGGTATGAAACAGCTTTGGATCGCTTTGGGCCTTCTCACCGCCCTCCTTTCCTCCATCATCGCCAACAGCCTCTATCTCCGCTCCTTCACCG
>JAHHSE010000068.1 GCA_020025395.1 Oscillospiraceae bacterium | reverse complement strand
GGCTTTGGCCCGTACCGGGGTGGGCCGTCTCACCCTCATCGACCATGATGAGGTGGGGATCTCCAACCTAAACCGTCAGGTCCAGGCCACCACAGCCTCCCTGGGTCGGCCCAAGGCTCAGGCCCTGGCGGATCGAATCGCCCTCCTCTCCCCTTCCTGTCAGGTCCATCCCATTGCAGGGAAATACGAGTCCAGGTGCCGGGAGACTTTCTGGGCTCCCTATGATTATGTATTGGACTGCATTGATCTGGTCTCCTGCAAACTGGATCTCATCGAAACCGCCCTTTCCAGGCAGATCCCCCTCCTATCCGCCCTGGGTACAGGGAACAAGCTGGACCCCAGACTCTTACGGGTGGGAGACATTGCCGAAACCCAGGGCTGTCCCCTGGCCCGCGTGATCCGCAAAGAGCTGCGGAAACGGAATATCCCCCACCACAAGGTGGTCTGGTCTCCGGAACAGGCCCATGAAACCGCGCAGCCTGAAGCCCCTCCCCCCGGACGGAGAAGCGTTCCCGCCAGCGTGATCTGGGTCCCGGCCTCCGCCGGTCTGCTGATGGCGGCTGTCTGTGTCAGCGATTTGACGGGGAAAAACTTTCTCCCTGTATAAAACATCCCTCCCTTGGAACACTAGATCCAAAGGGAGGGATGTTTTTATGGGCAAACAGCCGGATTGGGCGGCCCCTGCCGTGGCGGGAGGGCTGGCAGGGCTCGCCAACGGATTCTTCGGGGGCGGCGGAGGCATGGTTCTGGTCCCACAGCTTTCCGGAAAGTGCGGACTGGACCAAAGGCAGGCCTTTGCCACCTCGATCCTCATCATCCTCCCCCTCTGTCTCCTCTCCTCCTTTATCTACTTCATAAGGGGCGGACTGGACTTTGTCACCGCCCTCCCCTATCTGGCGGGAGGGCTTTTGGGAGGTTTCGTGGGAGGAAAGACCTTTCAATCCTGGAACATGGACTGGCTGCGCCGTCTCTTCGCTCTTTTGATTCTTTACGGCGGCGTCAAGTCCCTCTTCTTCTGATGGGGGCCTGGATCACCGCCTTTCTGGCCGGGGCGGCAGCCGGGGTCCTCTCCGGCTTTGGTATTGGCGGCGGCACCCTGCTCCTCCTCTATATGAACACCTTTGCGGGTCTGGACCAGCACCTGGCCCAGGGCATTAACCTGCTCTACTTTCTGCCCACTGCCGCCACCGCCCTACCCTCTCATCTGAAAAACGGCTTCGTGGAGAAAAAAGTGGTCCTCCCCGCCGTTCTGGCCGGACTGGCGGGGACCTGTCTGGCCGCCTGGGCGGCCACTTCCCTGGATGTGGAACTCCTGCGGCGGTTTTTCGGGGTCTACCTCATCTATATCGGAGTACGGGAGCTTTTTCGCCGGTCCTAAACTAAAACGCCTCCCTTTTCTCCAGCCTCCTTCGGGTCAGATAGCCCTCCAAAATCAGAGCGGCTGCCACAGCGTCCACATTTTTACGATGGTCCTTGCTTTTCCTGCCCCCGGCGTGCAGAATGGCATGGGCCTCGACGGTGGTGCGCCGCTCATCCCAAAGCACCGGAACAAGGCCGGTGACCTCCTCCAGCCGCTTGGCAAAGCCCCGATAAAGCTCCGCCCTCAGCCCCTCCGTCCCATCCATGTTTTTGGGAAAACCCATGACCAGCTCCTCGACCCCCATCTCCTTCCCCAGTTCGGCAATCTTCTCCGCCACTACCTCCGACTTACGGCTCTGAATCACCGTGGTAAACCCGGCCAAAAGGCCGGTGGCATCCGAAACGGCGATCCCCGTCCGGGCATCTCCATAGTCAATGGCCATAATACGCATCATATCACTCCTTTTCTCCATTATCCGCAAAGGGGATCCCCTTGTCAACCGAAATTTCTTCGATAAAAATCTTCCGTTTTACCCTTGACAGACGGACAGAAACATGATATACTTCCAGCACCTATGAAAAGGGCTTTTTGTGATGGGCATTTTTACGGGATGACCTATGACACCCTTGGCCGTTCAGGAACATAGGGAGGCAAGCAAGCGTGCCGATTTCCGTACCTTTTCAGGGGATTTTATGCCCCTTTGGTATCCGAAATCGGCCAAACGGCTGGTTTCGGGTTTTTTATTTTCCCCCCAGCCGAAAAATGAAGGAGGTGCCGAACACCATGGCCAAAGCCGGTTCCCGAGTGAAAATCACTCTGCGCTGCTCCGAGTGCAAGCAGCGCAACTACAACACCAACAAAAACAAGAAGAATACCCCTGACCGTCTGGAACTCAACAAGTACTGCCCCTTCTGCCGGAAGCACACCGTCCACAACGAGACCAAATAATGAGCGTTGACCGCTTCAGAAGAAAGAAGGGTGTACCAAGTGTCTGAAAACGAAAAAACGGAGGGCATGGAGCCCAAGTCCGCCGCGGAGTCTTCCTCCAAGGCCGAAAAGGCCCCCAAGGAAAAGAAGGCGAAGGTCCCCGCGAAGAAGCCCGGCCTGTTCGCCCGTATTGGAAAGTGGTTCCGTGAGCTGAAAAGTGAGCTGAAGAAGGTCCAGTGGCCCACCACCAAGCAGACCCTCAACAATACGCTGATCGTCATTCTCTGCGTGATCGTGGTCGGCATCTTCATCTGGGTTTTCGACGGTCTGGCCACCGCTGTCCTCAACGCCCTGCTGCACCTGGCAGGTAAGGTTTAACATCATGACGGAAAGTGCAATGTGGTATGTGGCCCACACCTATTCGGGCTATGAAAATACCGTGAAGGCCTCCATTGAAAAGGCCATCGAAAACCGCAACATGACTGACCTTATCCATGAAGTCTCGATCCCCATGGAAACGGTTACCGAAATTACCGACAACGGCCCTAAGACCGTGGAGCGCAAGGTTTTCCCCGGCTATGTGCTGGTCAAAATGGTCATGACCGACGACACCTGGCACCTGGTCCGCAATGTCCGCGGCGTCACGGGCTTCGTCGGCTCCGGCAACAAGCCAATCCCCCTCACGGAGGACGAAATCGCCGCCATGGGTGTGGAGAAACGGGAAGTCGTTGTCGGCTATGAGGTCGGTGACAATGTCAAGATTACAGACGGCGCTCTGGAGTCCTTCCTGGGTGTTGTCGAGGAGATTGATCTGGACCACTCCAAAGTCCGGGTCGTGGTCTCCATGTTCGGGCGGGAGACGCCCGTGGAGCTGGACCTCGATCAGGTCGAGCTGATCCAGCCCTAACCGTGGGAGGGATGGCCTCATCCCGCTTCCACCACATTTTAACTAGGAGGTGCCTCTATTATGGCACAGAAAGTCGTAGGATATGTCAAACTTCAGATCCCCGCCGGCAAAGCGACTCCTGCTCCCCCTGTCGGCCCCGCCCTCGGTCAGCACGGCATCAACATCGCCGGCTTCACCAAGGAATTTAACGAGCGCACCAAGAACGATGTGGGCATGATTATACCCGTTGTTATCACGGTCTATGCCGATCGTTCCTTCACCTTTATCACCAAGACTCCTCCCGCCGCCGTGCTCATCAAGAAGGCCTGCAACCTGGAGACCGCTTCCGGTGTTCCCAACAAGAACAAGGTTGCCACCATCAGCAAAGAGGATCTGCGCAAGATCGCCGAGATCAAAATGCCCGACCTCAACGCCAACAACATTGATGCCGCTATGAGCATGATCGCCGGCACTGCACGCTCCATGGGCGTCGTCGTGGGCGAGTAAGCAAAGGAGGGTTTTGACAATGAGTAGAGGTAAGAAATACATTGACGGTGCAAAGCAGATCGACAGCACCAATCTGTACGATGCCACCGAGGCTCTGGGCCTGGTGGTCAAGACTGCCCCCGCCAAGTTCGATGAGACTGTGGAGCTCCATGTGAAGCTGGGCGTTGACTCCCGTCACGCCGATCAGCAGGTCCGCGGCGCCATCGTTCTCCCCCACGGCACCGGCAAGACCCAGCGTGTTCTGGTCTTCGCCAAGGGCGATAAGGCCGATGCCGCCCGTGCCGCCGGCGCCGACTTCGTGGGCGAGATGGACATGGTGGAAAAGATCCAGAAGGAAAACTGGTTCGACTATGATGTGGTTGTCGCCACTCCCGACATGATGGGTGTGGTGGGCCGTCTGGGTAAGGTCCTGGGCCCCAAGGGGCTGATGCCCTCCCCCAAGGCCGGCACCGTGGCCCCCGATGTGGCCAAGGCTGTCACCGAAATCAAGGCCGGTAAGGTGGAATACCGTCTGGACAAGACCAACATCATCCACTGCCCCATCGGCAAGGTTTCCTTTGGTCCTGAGAAGCTGGCTGAGAATATGACCGCTCTCATGGGTGCCATTGTGAAGGCGAAGCCCGCCGCCGCCAAGGGCCAGTATATCAAGAGCTGTGTTGTGGCCTCCACCATGGGCCCCGGCGTGAAGGTCAACGGCGCAAAGTTCATGTAACTGTTCCCCTAAACCCCAAAATATCATTTTGGGGCAGGTTATGCTTGACATTACCTGCCCCAATTGATATAATATCAGTTGCGTTCAGAGACAGCAGGTGGTTTCAGCCATAAATCCTGCCGAGAGTGCAGTATATACGACTTGTTTGTTTGTGCTGCTTTCTGTCCAACAGAACGCAGCACATTTACTTTATCGGAGGTGAAACACCATGCCTAACGCAAAGGTTCTCAGCGAGAAGCAGGCCATCGTGGCCGAGCTTGCTGAAAAGCTGAAAGGCGCCGCTTCCGGCGTTCTGGTGGATTATGAGGGGATTACCGTCTCTGAGGATACCGCTCTCCGCAGCGAGCTTCGTCAGAATGATGTGGATTATTCCGTCGTCAAGAACACCCTGCTCCGCTTCGCCCTGGATAACACCGGTCTGGAGTCCCTGGACGGGGTGCTCCACGGGGCCACTTCCCTGGCCATCAGCGAGACCGATCCCATCGCCCCCATGCGTGTGATCAACAAGTACGCCAAGACCATGGGCGACCGGTTCAACATCAAGGCCGGCTTCATGGATGGCAAGGTCCTGGAGATGGATCAGATCATGGCTCTGGCTGAGCTGCCCGGCAAGGAGGCCCTGCAGGCTCAGGTTCTGGGTACCATGCTGGCCCCCATCACCAGCCTGGCAATCGTCCTGAAGGCCATTGCCGAGAAGGACGGCGCCACGGTCGATGCCCCCGCCGCCGAGTAATGCGGCACATCCTATATCACTATTGATTTGAATTTACATTAGGAGGTAAATTATCATGGCTTCTGAGAAGATTACTGCCCTCATTGAAGAGGTTAAGGCCCTCACCGTTCTGGAGCTGTCCGACCTGGTTCACGCTCTGGAGGAGGAGTTTGGCGTTTCCGCTGCCGCTATGGCCGCTCCCGCTGCCGGCGGCGCTGCCGGCGGTGCCGCTGCCGAGGAGAAGACCGAGTTTGATGTGGTGCTGGCTGAGGTCGGCGCTGAGAAGATCAAGGTCATCAAGGCTGTCCGTGAGATCACCGGCCTGGGTCTGGCTGAGGCCAAGGCTCTGGTTGAGTCCGCTCCCAAGGCTCTGAAGGAGGGCGTCTCCAAGGACGAGGCCGAAGAGCTGAAGAAGAAGCTGGAAGAGGTCGGCGCCAAGGTGGAGCTGAAGTAAGTTTCCACACCAGCCGCAAGGAGAAGGGCGGGAAGACGATTTCGTTTTCCCGCCCTTCTTTTTTCTTGGGACAGGCAAATCCTCCTCCCCTTTGCATAGGCTTTTTTATGGAGGTGTTCCCATGAAAAAAGAGTTACCCGTTGTGCGCTGTGTATTTCCGGAATCCGGACCTTCCCTCTCCGCCCTGCTGGAAGAATCCTTTCGACTCTATCTCCTCCGCATTTTGATGGAGGAGAGGAGCTGATATGGGATTTAACCTTCCTGACCCCGCAGCCTGCCATGCCGCCCTCTACATCCGCCTATCCAAGGAGGATGAGAGCGAGGGCCCCTCCCAGAGCGTTCGGAATCAGGAATCCCTCTTGCGGGCATTCGTTCAAAGGCATGGGATCCCTGTCTATGATACCTACATCGATGACGGCTGGAGCGGAACCAGCTTCGATCGCCCCGGCTTTCAGCGAATGCTTGGGGACATTGAGGCAAAAAAGGTCAACATGGTCATTGCCAAAGACCTCTCCCGTCTGGGACGTGACTACATCCTGACCGGACACTACATGGAGCGGTATTTCCCTGAACATCAGGTCCGATTCATCTCCCTGCTGGACGGCATCGACACCGGGATAGACTCCACCGCCAACGACATGACCCCCTTTCGCGCGATTATGAACGATCTGTACGCCAGGGATATTTCCAAGAAAATCAAGAGCGTGAAACGAGATAAACAGCGCAAGGGGCTGTTTATCGGGGGAAAACCGGTATATGGCTACAAGATGCACCCCACGGAGAAAAATAAGATTGTCATTGACGAGGAGGCGGCACCCATTGTGCGCCGCATCTTTGCAATGGCGCTCTCCGGTATGAGCTGCCGAAACATCGCCCAGTATTTGAATGACTCTCGAGTGCCCACACCTGCCTCCTACGCCAACCTGCCTGTGGCGAAGCCCGGCCCCTATGCGGGGCTATGGAGCGGTGAGCGAATCTCTGACCTGCTGCAAAATGAGACTTACATCGGCAACATGGTACAGGGCCGCAGAGTAAAGATCAGCTACAAATCCAAAAAGTGCCGGAAGCAGGAGCGGGAAAACTGGGTGGTGGTGGAAGGCACCCACACACCACTGGTGGATCAAGAGACCTTCCGCAAAGTGGGATTGCTGATACAGAGCCGCAGGCACACCCGGAGCCGTACCTATGACTTCTTTCTAAAGGGTCTGATCCTCTGCCATGAGTGCGGCCATCCACTCGCGGTACTCAACCGCAAAAACGCCAAGGGTGAAGATATCTTGTACTTTGTCTGCCGAACTTATCAGCGATTCACAAAAGCCGGTGTCTGCACCTGTCACTCCATGAAAGAAAAGACGGTAACAGATGCGGTCATCGCCAAAATACGGGAGGTCTGTGAACGCGGGCTGAATCCTCAGAAGCTGCTCCCCATCGCCAAAGAAGCGGTGGAACAGGCCGAAAAGCGGGGCACAGCGGCAAGAGAGCGGAAAGCCCTTCAGAGCAGGATCGACAGCCTGACGGCGAACCTCGACCAAATGTATCTGGATCGGCTCAACGGTCTGCTTCTGGATGCTGACTTTCAGCGTGTCTACGACCGGGTGAAGCTGGAGCGGACACAGCTGGAGGAACAGTGCAAGAAACTGGAGCCGCATCAAAAAAGCCCTGTCCGCAGGGAGGACAGAGCCAAAGAGCTGGTACAGCGGTTTCTGGATTCTGCCGAAACCAACCGGGAGCTGCTGGTCAGTCTGGTGGAGCGGGTGGAGCTGACAGAGGAGAAGGAGATCATTATCACATTCCGTTTCGCCAGGTCTTCCAACGGGAAGGAAGGCCTGATATAGAGGATTTGCACCGCCTCAAGCGGTGCTTTTTTCATCCGTAAATCACTTCCAATAGTCCGGCCCCTATGTATCCCGCATTGAGAAAAAGGCCCTGGAAAAGCTCAAGGCCGGTTTGGAGGCCCAGCCGCGTGCCTGACTGGTTCTTTTTCTTGCCAGAAGGTTCGGATTATGATACACTTTCTCCTGGTGATTACAATGATTCGACTTTCTAATCTATCTCTGCCTATTGATGGGGATGTGACACAATTAAAGAAAAAGGCCGCAAAACTTTTGGGTGTCTCTCCCGGAGACATCACTTCCTTTGAGCTGAGCCGTCAATCCATTGACGCCCGAAAGAAGTCCCATGTCCACTATGTTTATTCGGTGGACCTCTCCCTTCCGGAGGAAGAGGCCGCCGTCAGGCATTCCGGCGGCAAGGCCTGCC
>JAHHSE010000067.1 GCA_020025395.1 Oscillospiraceae bacterium | reverse complement strand
ACCACTATGTGGGAACCGCCGATTTTAACGACAGGGAAACCGTCCTTCACATCCTGGGCCATCTGGATGTAGTGGGAGAGGGGAAGGGCTGGGTCCACGACCCCTATCAGGTGGCGGAGGAGGACGGAATCCTCTTCGGCCGGGGGGTGGCGGACGACAAAGGCCCTCTTGTGACCGCTCTGCTTGCCATGAAGTGTCTCAAAGACCTGGGAATCGACCTCCCCCGTAATGTGAAGCTCATCATGGGTACAGACGAGGAGAGCGGAAGTGAGGATCTGGAGTACTATTTCGCAAGGCACCCCCACGCCAAATACGCCTTTACCCCGGATGCCAGTTTCCCCCTCATCCACATTGAGAAGGGGAGCTATAAGCCCGTCTTCTCCGCCGACTTTCCCGCCACCGACGCCCTTCCCCGGGTCCTCTCTTTGGAGGGCGGCTTTCGGATCAATGTCATCCCCGGAGAGGCCTCAGCCTTTGTGGCCGGTCTGACCGCGCCCGGCGTGGGCGCCGCCCTCACCAAGACGGCGGAGGAGACCGGTGTCACCTTCTCCGCCACCGCCGAGGGAAACGGCTGCCGCATTCTGGCCAGGGGAGTGGGCGGTCACGCCTCCACCCCAGAGGTGGGCAGCAACGCCCTCACCGCCCTCTTAAAGCTCCTGTCCGGCCTTCCTCTGGCTGACTGCCCCTCCACCTCCGCCATCCGCTCCCTTTCCGCCCTCTTCCCCCACGGGGATCACGAGGGAAGGGCTTTGGGCATGGCGGTCTCCGATGAGGTCTCCGGGGCCACCTCCATGGCCTTTACCCTCCTCAAGCTGGATGAGGCCGGCTTTGAGGGTCAGTTTGACAGCCGAACCTCCCTGTCCGCCAATGACGGCAACACCCGTCTTCCCGTGGAGGAGGCCTTTACCCGTCATGGGTTCCGTTTCACCCATTCGGCTATGGCCGCCCCTCACCACACCCCCGCGGATTCCCCAATCGTGAAAACCCTTCTGGGCTGCTACTCCCGTTATACCGGCGTCCAAAATCCCCGGCCCCTCGCCATCGGCGGAGGCACCTATGTCCACGACATCCCCGGCGGAGTGGCCTTCGGCTGTGAGGAGGAGGGCTTCGAGTACAATATGCACGGTCCCGATGAAAAGATGCCCATTGACGGTCTCCTGCGCTCCGGAAAAATCTTTACCCAAGCCATCTTTGAGCTTTGCAGCATCTGAAAAAGGAGAGTGTACCCTATGAAAAAACTGTCTGTTGCTCTGACTGCCGGTCTTCTGGCCCTCAGCCTCACCGGCTGCGGCGGCGGAATCACAACCTTTGATGCCACCGCCTACATCCAGGGTCTTTTGGACGAAACCTATCTGGGAAAATTCAGCGAGGATTACATGACAATGGTAGGCATTGACGAGGAAGAGGCCGCGGCCACCTACCGAACCAGCCTGGAGGTGGAGTTCCAGTATTTGGCGGACGCCTTTGAGTTCGATCAGACCTATCTGGAGGATGCGGTTTATGAGGATGCTCTGGACCTTGTGGGAGAGCTTTATCAAAATGCCCGCTATGAGGTCAAGCCCGCTACCAAAACGGAAAACGGTTTTTCGGTGGAGGTGGTGATTGAGCCATACGATCTGGTCGCGGTCATCTATGAGGACTACATGGGTGAGTTCAGCGACGCCTTCCACGCCAGATATGAGGAGTACACCCCCGAGCGGTTGGAAACGATGAGCGATGCGGAATATGATGCCTTTTTCACCGAGTATGAAAACGAGTGGGCCAAAGGGGTGATCCAGCTCTTCCGGGACCACGCCTCCGAGGGAAGCCACCTGAAGGCTCAGAGCATTATCGTCCAGTTCACCCCTGATACCGACGGGCTATACAGCATTGGGGACAATGACTTCTCCAATCTGGATGCCCTGATCCTGGCTTATCAGCGGTAAGACCGGGGATTTTCGACAGTGATCCCGCTCCCCCATCCGTGCGGGAGCGGGATCTTTTCCTTACAAAGAAAGAGAGGGTGCGTCGGTTGGACGCACCCTCTCTTTCTTTATTCAACCACGATCATGCGGATCTTTCCGCCTTCGCCGGGGTCCTTGTCATAGTAGACTGTCATGGTATCCGCGAAAGCAACCGCCGCTTTCACACCCTCTTTTCCGGCGTCAAGCCACTTTCCGGTGGTCTTGTTGAAGCACTGGACCTTTTCCGAAATCAGGAAGTGATGGTCTGTGGTGGTGAGCCGCATCTCCTCCACATCAAAGGCCGTCCGGGACACATTGCCGATCTCTTTCAGCTCCACATATCCCGCCAGGGTTCCATTGCCGGAGGCCGCCACTCCGCCGGGCACTCCGGTACGGAGGTTCTCCAGGGTCCGAATGGGCTTGGAGTATTCATCCGCCCCGTCCTTTCCTCCCCGGCGAACCTGGATGGTACGGACCTCAAAGTAGTCGGTGTTAGGGGTCCCATCCGGGTTTACGGAGTCTCCCGGTCCCGGCTCGGACTTTGCCAGCAGATATCCGTAATCGTAGCAGTCCCCGGTTACATTGTCCAGGACCACAACGGAAACCCGTCCACCATAGTCCTTTCCCACATAGGCGATTTTGTCCGGGGTGATCCTGGAAAGGCCGATGTCCTTCTTCTCCACGGCGGTCACAGCCCCTCCATCCACACTGTCATAGAAGCGGATGTTTTCCGCCAGCTGACTGCTTCCCATGGTATTGGCGATCAGATCAATGGGGTCCCTGCCTCCATGGCCGGTCAGACGCTTGGCGGTGAGATACTCCTTCCTGCCGGAGCTTACCGTCACCAGCTTTCCATCCAGAGCGGCGGCACCATTTGCGGAGAGATCGTTCCTGCCGGTCAGCTCCAGCCCGCTGTCCAGCAGGGTCACTGTGGTGGTTCCCGCTGACACACTGGCAATGCCGATTGCGGTGCCTGCGGCGGCTTTGGGGGTAACCGCCCCCGCCACCCGATTGTCCGGGGTGAGGAGAAGGGTCATGCTGTCCCCGATTTGGAAGGACTGGAGGTCCTTCACCGCATTGGGCAGGACGGTGAATTCCTTGCCCAGGACCTTGATGGTGCTGGGGGCCGTGGTGTTGGGATTGGCGTTTTCATAAACGCCGGTGAGACGAAGGTCGCTGATTTGGACGGTGTTAGAGCCCTTGTCATAGATCCCCACATCATACTGCCGAAGATCGGCCGGGGTGACGGCCACACCGTTCTTATACAGGCTGGCAGAGCCTCCGCCGATGGCGCCGAAGGGATTGGAGGTGCCGTTTGGCTTGCTTTTGAGGACCATAACGGTGTCCTCCGTCCGGTTGGAGAGATCGCCCACATAGATGTAGTCTATCTTCCCTCCGCCATTGCGGCAGAGAACCAGAGAGGTCCCGGTCTTCAAACCGCTCCATACCTGGTCGTAGGTGGTGAGTTCCCCATCCTTCCACACCGGGATGTCGGTTTTTACATCAATGCGGACCCCGTCCACCCCGGTGACATAGTTGGCGTTGTTTTCCTTCAGGGCAATGCGCTGATAGGTGTCGGTTTTCCGGGGGCGGAAGGCGACAAGCTTCTCGTTTTTATCCAGGAACACCTCTCCCCGCATTCCGTGGAGTTCGGAGGAGAACCCCACCCGGTCGGTGCGATAGGTCCCCTGAGAGGTTTGAATGGAGCTGTCGGTCCCGTCGGCGGCAGAGGCCGAGGTGGAGAGGATGACGGAATCGTCCTTCACGATCCCCTCCAGCTTTGTGAAGTAGATCCCCTCCCCGCCTTTCATCTTGGCAAAGAGCAGGTTCTTAAAGAGGAGGGCCGCCTGCCCCCGGTTGATGGGGGACTCCGCATTGGCGCTGACCTCCTCCAGGAGGTCGATCCCCTTGGCGGTGCTCATATATCCGTCATACCACCTGGTCCCAAATCCCACATCCCCATCTCCATAGCCCAGTACACGCATCAGAATGGTGACTGACTCGGCATAGGTGATGGGGCGGTTGGGATGGAAGTTTCCATCCGCGTCTCCCCGGATGATTCCGGGGGTGGTGGTCTCCTCGGTGGTCACCCCCTGGGTCGCCACATTGATGTAGCCGTTGGCCCAGTGGGTGGAGGGGACATCCCGGAAGATGGTCCGCTTCTCCTGGGCCGCCACCTTGTCCCCATCCCCCATGATCTCCACGGTCATTTTGCAGAAGGCGGACCTGTCCAAGGTCCCCTCCGGGGCAAAGCCGCCGGAGCCGGTGCCGTCCACAATGCCCAAGACCCGAAGGATCTCGGCGGCCTCCGCCACCTTGGGATCGGTGATATCTGTAAATTGAGTGTGTTCCGCCGCTGAGGCCGGTCCGGCGGTCAGCATCCCCGCCAGAGCGCCGGTGACCAGCAGGCCGGATAAAATTCGTTTGAGCTTCATACTTTCTCTCCTTTAATCTGCACGCAGGGCAACCACGGGCTGGAGACCCGATGCCTTGATAGCAGGATACATACCAAAAATGATGCCCAGGACCACCGAGATGACAAAGGCACCCAGGGTGATTTCCGCCCCCGGCAGAAGGATGGTTCCAAAGGACAGCTTCCCTACAATGAGGGTACCCAGATACCCCACGATGATTCCAAAGATCCCGCCGATGCCGCAGATCATGGCGGCCTCAATGAGAAACTGGATGATAATGCTCTTCCGCTCGGCACCGATGGCCTTACGAATGCCGATCTCTCTGGTGCGCTCGGTCACGGTGACCAGCATGATGTTCATGATGCCGATGCCGCCCACCAGCAGGGAGATGGCGGCTACGCCGCCCAAAAAGCGCTGCTGGAGCGCATTGGCCTCATTGCTCTCCTGCTTCCAGGACTCGTCGGAGCCTGCGTAAAAGCCTCCGGAATTGGGGTCGATGATGGTGGGGAGGAAGCTGTTGAGTGCCGTGGTGATCTCCTTGATATCGCTGGAGGATTTGGCCTTGACCACATAATCCTCAATACTCTGGTTGTCGTTAAAATAGCGGGTCATGGTGCTGGGCAGGACCACCAGTCGGTCCATCCGCTTAATGGATTCCTCCATCCACTGGGTCTCCTCACTCTTGCCCAGATCCACGCCCCCCTTGCTCTGGTAGACCCCTACCACACGGAAGGGAAGTCCGTTGATGGAGATCACCTTGTCAATGGGGTCCACAAACCCAAAGAGATATTCCGCCGTGGCGGACCCCAGGACGCAGACCTGACTGAGATTTTCTATCTCCAGATAGGAAAATTCCCGCCCCTTTGCAATGCTGTATCCAAAGCAAACGCCGAACATCTCATTCCCCAGGCGGATTTCCGGGTATTCATTGGTCCCCGCGCCGGGGCCGTCCATCCCTGCGGAGGCGACAGACATCCCGCTCATCCCCCCCCGATTTCTGGACAGGGTCTTGCTCTCGTACTTAATGGTGGGGCTGCTGTATATGTAGCCGTTGGGGGAGATCCCCGCCACACCGTCCAGCTGGAGGCAGTAGTTATAGACCTCCTTGCCCACATCCCGGCTGCCCGAATTCCCCCAGCTGTAGGCCTGGACATTGATGATATTGGTCCCCATGCTGTCATAATAGGCGTTCATGGCCATGTTCTGCCCCTTGGCATAGGAGACCAGAATGATGACGGCGGCCAGGCCGATGATGATTCCCAGCATGGTCAGGGCAGACCGCCCCTTGTTGGAGAAAATGGATTTGGACGCCATTTTAATGGCCTGAGTCAAATTCACAGTCCCACCTCCTCTTTTGTGCCGTCCGCCACAATGCGCCCGTCGGAGATCCGGACGATTCGCTTGGCGGTGGCTGCGATGCCGTTGTCGTGGGTAATCAGGATGATGGTGGAGCCATCCTCGTTCAGATCGTGGAGAATCTCCAGCACATGCTTACCCGTCTTGGAGTCCAGGGCGCCGGTGGGCTCGTCGGCCATGATGATGGGGGGATGGGTGGCGATGGCCCGGGCGATGGCCACCCGCTGCTGCTGACCGCCCGACATCTCGGCGGGCTTGTGCTTCCAGCGGTCCGCCATTCCCACCTTTTCCAGGGCCTCCATAATCCGCTCCTCCCGCCTGCTCCCGGAGATGCCCTGATAGATGAGGGGAAGCTCCACATTTTCATAGGCGGTGAGGGCGGGAATCAGGTTGTAGCCCTGAAAGATGAAGCCGATCTCCCGGTTTCTCAGGTTGGCCAGCTCCCGGTCGGTGCGGTCGGTGATGTCGGTGCCGTCCAGCCAGTAGTCCCCATAGGTGGGGATGTCCAGACAGCCCAGGATATTCATCAGGGTGGACTTGCCCGATCCGGAGGCGCCGATGATGGCGACGAACTCCCCCCGGTCTATGGAAAGGTTCACTCCATCCAGGGCCCGGACCTCGCTTTCCTTTCCCTCATTGTATATTTTAAACAGGTTGCGAATGTCAATGAGCATACCTTCGCCTCCTTAGCCCCAGGTGTTCTCAACATAGTAGCTGACGAAGACTTCCTCGCCGCCCTCCAAGCCTTCCTTAATCTCTACATTATAATTATCCGGCAGGCCGGTCACCACAGGCACCGGATAGAAGCCGTCCGACTCGCCGGGGAATTTGGGGGGCATCCCCGGCTCCACCGGGGGCAGATCCAGCTCCACGGCGTTTTCGGGCCGCTCCTCCGCCCGGATAAAGACCACCGACTGGCTGTTTCCTTCGGCGTCGGGGATGTACTGGACGGACTGCATGGGCACCACCACACAGTTATCCACCTGGCTGGTGACAAAGGAGTATTCCAGCCACATACCGGCCAGAAGGGTGTTCTCGCTGTTTTCCACCTCCAGGGTCACGGGGTAATTGGTCATGCCGTGCTGGCTGTTCTCGCCGCCCACGGTCATATTGATGTTGGTGACCGTACCCATAAAGACACCGCCGTTGTGGTCGGTAAGCTCCACGGTCATTCCGGGCTTCACATAGGCGATGTTTCGGTCGTCCACGGTGATCTCCACCACCATGTTGGCGGAGTTGGAAATGGTGATAACGGTGTCGCCGCTCTTCACCTCCTGCCCCGGCACAATGGTGCAGGAGGTCACGGTCCCGTCGATGGGGGCGGTGGCCCGGAAGTTTGCCAGGGCCTTTTGAGCCTCCGCCAGCTTATCGGATGCCTCATCAATTTCCTTCTGCTTGGCCCGGATGTCGTTTTCAATGGTGTTGGAGCCCATGGTCAGAAGAACCTGCCCCTTTTCCACATTGGCATACCGCAGCAGATTGGCGGAGAGCAGAGGACCGCCGGCCTCCGTCAGAATCTTTCGGACCTCATAATACTCGGTTTTGGCGTTCTGATAGGGGTAGATGGGGGTGCCGTCGGCGGCGGTCAGGGTGGCGGAGGCGCTCATCCCCTCGGTGAGGGTGCCCTCGTTCGGGAAGGTGACCACCACTTCAAAGTAGTCGGAGCCTTCGGGGGAGATGAAGTGAACCATGTTCACCTTCTCCACCGTTCCGGTAAAGCTCTGCATCACCGAAGGGATGGAGATGGAAACCTCCTGCCCTGCCGAGATCTGGCCCTCATAGGCGTAGCTGAAGTAGAGGGAGAGCTTGAGGGTCTTGTCATTGACCAGGGTGGCCACCTCGGCCCCCTTGGCCACCTCGGAATCCGGGGCAAACTCGCTGATCTCCGTGAGCTTTCCGGCAAAGGGGGCCTTAACGACCAGATTGCTCTTCTGCTTTTGCAGCTCTTCCATATCCTTGCGGAGGTTGTTGACCCGCTCCTGGGCGACGGTCACCTCATCCTCCGCCGCCTGGCTGCGGATGGTGTAAAGCGGCTGGCCCGCCACCACCTCATCTCCGGAGGCCACCAGGACCTCCTGCACCATACCGCCCTGGGTCAGGGTAATGGCGGCGGATTCCTTGGCTCTGGCGTTGCCGGAGCCCTGAACCGAGCTTTGAATGGTGGAGATCTCCGCCACCTTGGTCTGAATGGTGCTTTCCGGGGTGTCCTCCTTCGTGAGAAACCGATAGAGGAAGTATCCGCCCACCCCAATCA
>JAHHSE010000066.1 GCA_020025395.1 Oscillospiraceae bacterium | reverse complement strand
TTCCCTCCCCCGCCCTGCCCTCCGGATCGGAGGTGGTCAGACGCAGACAGGGGACTCCATCCACCTCCTCCGTGCCCCACTGAGAAAGAAACCCTTCCCGGATCTCCCGAAAAAAATACGGGACACAGTCCACCGGGGAGAGTCCCTCCGGGGAGAGGGGTCCTGTCTCCAGTGAAACCCCCTGAAATTCCAGAAAGCTCTCCCCCTCCCGGATTCGCGCCACCACCCCCCGCAGCAGCTCCGGCTCCTGAATGGTGAGCACCGTCTCCTGTCCGGCGGTATGGTCCAGATCGATCTGACAGGAGAAGACCCGCTCCCCGTAATCCGCTGTGATGTCCAGCCGGGCGGTACACCCTGTCATGGCCAGGTATTTGGCCCGAACATCCAGGGCCATCTGCTCCTCGTCCCCCCCTCCTCCCCCGCCGCAGCCGACGAGGAGCAGCAGGGCTATCATCAGCCCGCACACTCGTTTTCCCACGAAATCCCTCCTTGCCCTTCCTGGAGCCTTGCACCGCTCCCTCCTTCCGCATATTTATATGTGGCACTTTGGCTTTTATGTCCTATGCGTCGGCTCCCGATCCGTGTGATCGGTCTGTTTGAGGGAAAGAATCCTTGCAATTTTCTTTTTTTATGATATAATAGGCAAAAGATATGTAAGACTGATTGATCTGCGATGAAGGGGAAAAGAACGGGTCCCGGTCCAGGCAGAGAGCATCCGCCAGCGGCTGAAAGCGGAGGCATGGACCCTCCGTTTGGTTCGCCCCGGAGCTGCCATGGGGAAATACATGGCCGTTTTCCGCGTTAAGGAGATTGAGTGCCCGCCGCTGCGGGAATGTGGGTGGTACCACGGAAGCTTGCCTTTCGTCCCTGTTTTCAGGGAGGAAAGGCTTTTTTACTGCCAAATAGTCTGATTGAGATCAAATCCCCCTTACCTGTGAAACGAAGGAGCATGGAAGATGAAAGAACAGTTAGCCAACATCCGGGCTCAGGCCATCCGCGCGATGGAGCAGGCCCAGGACACCGCCGCTCTGGAGGCCCTCCGTGTCCAATACCTGGGCAAGAAGGGAGCGCTTACCGCCGTTTTGAAACGCATGGGCAGTCTCACTGCCGAGGAGCGCCCCGCCATGGGCCAGCTGGCAAATGAGGTTCGGTCCGCCCTGGAGGAGGCCCTGGAGGCCCGCTCCAAAAAGCTGGAGGCCCAGGCCCTGGAAGCCCGGTTAAAAGCCGAGACCCTGGATGTCACCATTCCCGGCACACCGGTGGCCCTGGGACACCGCCATCCCATGTATATCGCCCTGGACGAAATAAAGGACATTTTTGTGGGAATGGGCTTCGAGGTGTTGGACGGCCCTGAGGTAGAGCTTTCCTATTATAATTTTGACCGCCTCAACGCCGAGGCTGACCACCCTTCCAGGGACTGGTCCGACACCTTCTACTTTGATGCCGACAGCCGGGTGATGCTCCGCAGTCAGACCTCACCCATGCAGGTCCACGCCATGGAGAAAAAGGAGCTTCCCATCCGCATTCTGGCCCCCGGCCGGGTCTATCGCAAGGACGAGGTGGATGCCACCCACTCCCCCATGTTCCACCAGGTGGAGGGGATGGTCATTGACAAGGGGATTACCATGGCGGACCTGAAAGGGACCCTGAATGCCGTGATGGAGCAGCTTTTCGGCCCCGGCACCGTCACCCGGTTTCGCCCCCACCACTTCCCTTTCACCGAGCCCTCCTGTGAAATGGATGTCCAGTGCCACAAGTGCGGCGGCGAAGGCTGCCCCACCTGTAAGGGAGAGGGCTGGATCGAAGTCCTGGGTGCCGGCATGATCCACCCCAGCGTGCTGGAGATGAGCGGAATCGATCCCAATGTCTATTCCGGCTGGGCCTTTGGCATGGGTCTGGAGCGGCTTGCCATGCGCCGGTTTAAGATCACCGACCTGCGGCTGATTTTTGAAAACGACATTCGATTCCTGGAGCAATTCTAATTCAGTGATCAGGGAGGAGAAATCAAATTATGAATCTATCTCGTAAATGGCTTCACGAATTTGCCGCCATTGAGGCCAATGACAAGGACTTTGCCGAAGCCATGACCCTCTCCGGCTCCAAGGTGGAGATCACAGAGGATCTGGGGGCCAGGATCTCCCGTGTGGTGGTGGGCAGGATTCTGGAAATGGAACGCCATCCCGACTCGGACCATATGTGGATCTGCCAGCTGGATGCGGGGGAAGAAACCCCCATTCAGATTGTCACCGGGGCCTGGAACCTTCATGTGGGAGACCTGGTGCCCACCGCCCTCCACAAGTCCACCCTCCCCGGAGATGTGAAGATTACCAGGGGTAAGCTCCGGGGCGTGATCTCCAACGGTATGTTCTGCGGTTTGGCGGAGCTGGGGCTGGACACCCGTGATTTCCCCTATGGAGTCATCACCGCCGCCGCCATCCTGGGGGATTACAGGGCTATGGACCCGGAAAAGCCCTCCATCCCCGCTGACATCAAGGCCGGAGATCAGATCTTCGGTCCTGTGGTGGCCGCCAGAGTACTGGAGTGCGCGGCCATCTCCTACGGTCTCTTCCACACCTGTCTGGATCTGGGCGATTCCACCGCTGTCCCGGACACCGGCTGCATGAATCTCCATGTGGGGGATCTGGTGGCCTACAACACCCAGACTGACACCATCTGCACCCTGGCCGACCTCCACGCCCAGCAGGCCGAATTCCCCCACTGCATCCCGGACGGTGTCTTCGTGCTGAATGAGGAGAACATAAAGCCAGGCGATGACATAAAAGCGGTTCTTGGTCTGGACGACCATGTGGTGGAGTTTGAGATCACCCCCAACCGACCTGACTGCCTCTCGGTAATCGGGCTGGCCAGAGAAGCCGCCGCCACCTTTGGGGCGGAGCTGAAGCTCCACACCCCGGTGGTCCGCGGAGAGGGGGAAGGCTCCCTTCCGGACCTTCTGGATGTGGAAACCCCCGATGCCGATCTGGTCCCCCGATACACCGCCCGGATGGTCCGGAAGGTCAAAATCGCCCCCTCCCCCAAGTGGATGCGGGAGCGGCTGCGGGCCATGGGGGTCCGCCCCATCAACAACATTGTGGACATCACCAACTATGTGATGCTGGAATATGGTCAGCCCATGCACGCCTTTGATTACCGCTATGTCAAGGGCGGAAAGATCCTTGTCCGCCGGGCCGTGGAGGGAGAGACTCTCACCACTCTGGACGGGGTGGTGAGAACCCTGACCGCCAACCATCTGGTCATTGCGGATGACACCCGTGCCGTTGGTCTTGCCGGGATTATGGGGGGGGAAAACAGCGAGATCAGCGCCGACACCACCGATGTGGTCTTTGAATCCGCCAACTTTGACAAGGCCTGCATCCGGAAGGGGGCTGTGGCTCTTGGAATGCGGACCGAAGCCTCCTCCAAGTTTGAAAAGGGTCTGGACCCCATGAACACCCTGCCCGCCGTGGACCGGGCCTGTGAGCTGGTGGAGCTTCTGGGGGCCGGGGAGGTGGTAGACGGGGTCATTGATATCCTCAACTATGTTCCCCAGCCCACCGTTCTCCCTCTGGAGCCGGAGAAGATCAATGCCCTTCTGGGAACCCGGGTGGAGGAGGGGGAGATGGTCCGTATCCTGAAAACCCTGGGCTTCCAGGTGGAAAACCGGACCGTCACCGTCCCCTCCTGGCGGGCCGATGTGCAGGGCATGGCGGACCTGGCGGAAGAGGTGGCCCGATTTTACGGCTACAACCACATTCCCGCAACCCTCATGAGGGGAGAGACGACCCAGGGCGGGTACACCCGGGAACAGCAGACGGAACGCACCTTGGGACAGACCTGCCGTGCCCTGGGCTACAACGAGATTATCACCTATTCATTCATCTCCCCTGCCTACTATGACAAGATCCGCTGGGAAGCCGGCGATCCCCGTCGAAACTCCCTGAAAATCATGAATCCCCTGGGGGAGGATACCTCCATCCTCCGAACCACCATCCTCCCCTCCATGCTGGAAATTCTCACCAGAAACTACAGCTTCCGCAACCCTGCCGCCCGCCTCTATGAGCTGGGTCGAACCTACTTCCGGCGGGAGGACGGTCTGGCGGATGAACCCAAGGTCCTCTCTCTGGGTGCCTATGGTGAGATGGATTTCTTTGCCCTGAAGGGGGCCGTCCAGGCCATTCTCTCCTCTCTCCGCATCCGGGACCTCACCTTCCAGGCGGTAAGCGACAATCCCTCCTACCATCCCGGTCAGTGCGCCAGAGTCCTGTCACGGGGAAGAGAGCTGGGTGTCTTCGGACAAATCCATCCTCTCACCGCCCGAAATTATGGGGTGGATACTTCGCTTTACTGCGCGGAGCTGTCCTTTGATTCCCTCTTTTCCGCCAGAGGGGAGGAACCCCGATACACCCCCCTGCCCAAGTTCCCTGCCATGACACGGGACATCGCCCTGGTCTGTAGGGAATCCATCGCTGTGGGCGCTCTGGAGGACTGCATCCGCCGAGGCGGCGGAGCCTTGCTCAAGGAGGTCCGCCTTTTCGATATCTATCGGGGCAAGGGCGTGGCCGAGGACAAGAAGTCCGTGGCCTTCAACCTGACCTTCCGGGCTGAGGACCGGAGCCTCACCGCCTCTGAGACCGATGAGGCGGTCCAGACGCTTCTCTCTCTTTTGGAAAAAGAACTGGGCGCTGTCCTCCGCTGATTGGAATCAAAAAAACGGCGAGACTGTCGAAAAACTCTCAAAACACCCCCGCATCTGGTAAAATAGGATCAGATGCGGGGGTATGGTTTATAGAGCAATGGAGAAAAGCTTCGCGAAAAGAAGCAGCGGTGACAGATTGGGAAGCACGCACAGCCTGCGGCAAAAGGGAATGACCACACATATTCTGGCAGGAATATCCGGATATTGCGGATGCAAAGGAGAAGCACGCCATGCGTGACACGCATCACAGAGGTCCGGCCGCCGTTACCGGGTGAGTCAGGCTTCAATATGCTGCCATGAATCTGAAAAAGCCGGCAAATCGGAGCTGGGGCACTCCGTTTTTCCCAGGATAGTTGCCCTTCTTTCCCCAAATAGGACCGGAACCCCTGTTTTCATCTGATGAAAACAGGGGTTCTTCGACACCGTGGGGAATCCTTCCCCATGGGGGCCTGTCCCTTTTGGTCAGGCGCAAAACCGATGCTGTCCGATGACCTTGATGAGGGGACGGGACCAGATCCAGCTGCTGGTGGCGGTATTGGGATTAAAATAGTAAATGGCGCCTCCGGAGGGGTCCGCCCCGTTGAGGGCGTCCCGGGCGGCCCGGATGGAGCTTTCCGCCACAGGCTGATCAATTTGACCGTCCAGCATACAGGAGAAGGCACCGGGCTGATAGACCACCCCTGCCAGAGTGCCGGGGAAGGAGGGATGCTCGATGCGGTTGAGGATCACCGCCCCCACCGCCACCTGACCGGCATAGGGCTCTCCACGGGCCTCCGCGGAGATGACTCTGGCCAAGAGGGCAACATCTCCCGATTGGGCGCCGGGGGCACCGGAGGGCTGACCCTCAAAAATTCCCAGGGCGGCCAGAGTTTTGGAACCGGCGACCCCGTCAGGGGTCAGGCCGTTGGTCTTTTGAAAGCGTCGAATGGCCGCCTGGGTGCGGGAGCCGTAAATACCATCTGCCTCCCCCTCCATATAGCCCCAGCGAATCAGCTTTTTCTGGAGGGTGACAACAGTGGGTCCGCTGCTTCCCATCTGATAGGCGGCTCTGGCATATTGCAGGGTTAGAATGAGCGCAATGTTCACTGCAAACAGAAGCAGGAGTGAGAGGAGCAGTTTCTTTCGCACGGCGGGGACCTCCATATTGATAGGGTACCCACAGTATATGCCGAAGAGGGGGAAAGAATCCCCTAAAAGACAGGAAAAAAGGCCGGAATATCCAATGGTAAAAAAGGCCATACTGGAACGGTACAGAAAGGGAGGATGTTTTGTGGTGAAGGGTGTCAGCCGTCGGGTCATTGTGGTCAAATCACCGGACCCCAAGCTGTTTGAGCAGGCGATTTTTATAGTGAAAGAGGATGCGGCCCAGGGAGAGGGGGTCACAGCGGAAAAGGTATTGGAGGAGGCCCGCCGGGTGGCAAGCCGCTATGTGCGTCGAAATACCGGGTGGGGCAAGGGGGTGGGAAAGATCCCCCCTCCCGCCTGGCTGGGGATCGGCGCCTTGCTGGCCAGTGCCCTTTGGGGCTGTGCCGCCATGCTGGGACTATAACACACCGACCGCCTCTGCCGGAGCAGAGGCGGTCAGTTGTTTGAGCGGCTGTTTAGTCTGCCTGGGGGCGGGCCACCAGAATTCGGATCATGCCGCCCTCTGCGGAGGGCTTATCATAGTAACCGGTGAGGGTATATCCCCCATGATCGACGATGGACCGGGAGGAGGGATAGTATTCATTGTCCCGAAGCTCATAGACAGGAGCATTCTCCCAGAGCCGCCAGGTGGCATTGACCGCCGATGCCTTATCCCCCTCCAGAGAAGTGAGGGCAACGGGGGTCAGATTGGTCATGGAGTCCAGACTGCCTTTTTTGGAGACAAAGCAGGCAGGTCCCACAGAAATTTGGAAGATCTGGGAGATGGGGCCGGTGGAGAAGGTTTGCCCCCCCACCTCGTAGGTGTAGGAGGACATCATGGACAGACCCCCCTCGATGGAATCCACAGAGGTGACAATGCCGTATTGGTGGAGATCTCCCGTCACATTATTTAAAATAAGGTGGGTGATCTCACCGGCGGCGTTGAGCCGATAGTATTTGACCATGCCGGGTTCGGTGAGCCTCAGTCCCGCCAGACGGTTGGGGAAGATTCGGAGGGCTGTGTTTTCGTATACATCCAGAATTTCCGCATTTTGGGCCAAAGGAGTTTGGCCCAGTCTGGCACCGTCCCCGGAGACGACACCCGTGACACTGTCCTGCTTCAGACGCTGGATCTTCACATCCTCGCCCACAGGGAAAATTTCCACCAGATCCCCTGGGCGGAGATATTTTTCCTGACAGGGGAAGGTGTGTTTGCTGCCGTCCGTGGCAATCAAATGAAGGGTTTTGGCGGCATAGGACTCCCCATGTTTGTCTGTATAGGTCTGGGTGGAGATGTCTTCAATGAGGCCGTAGAGAGTGGAAGAGGCAGAGATACGGTCGGTGACGGCGGCAGCACCGCCGGAACGGCCCAGAAGAAGGGTGGCGGTATCCCCCACCTGATAGGTGCCCAGAGGGGAGAGGGCATAGGCGGCGGAGGGGGTCTCAATGGAATAGGTATTTCCCGCCAGGGTCACCGAAGTGGGGGAGTCGGAGGGGGTGATGGCGGTGATGGTACCGGAGACTCGGGTGGTATAGGCCCAGAGTGTGCGCATGGACTCGGACCAGTAGACCAGATCTCCGGGCTGAAGGGCGGCATAGGAGGAGAGGACCCCGTCCCGATACACGGTTCGGGCGGCGGCGGGATCAAAGGAGAGCTTTTGGGCCCACTGGTCCTCCACGATCACGGGACCTTCCATGGAGCTGTTGATCAGGGCAACCAGATCAATCTCTCCGGTAGGGGTGAGGCTGTGACCCAGAACGGTGAGGTAGGGCTGGCCCGCGGACTTGGAGGGGGTGGTGAGCAGGTTATAAAAGGATAGAGGCAGTCCCGCCGGGTCATGGGGCTGTTCTGCTGGGCCTTCACGCCCCGATCCAGCTTTAGATCCCTGTATTTCGCCATCTGACCGGAGGGATAGGCTCCGGCGAAGTCACTGTTTTCGTATCCCAGAAGACGGAGGACCACCGTAACCCCCTCCGCCAGAGTAATGGTATTTTCCGGACGGAAGGTTCCGTCCAAATAGCCGGTGAGCAGACCGGCCTGCACCCCGGCCTGCACATAACCGGCGGCCCAATGGGACTTTGGGACATCGGGGTAAGGAGAGGTGGAGGCGGCACCCACCCCGGCACCTGCCGGAGAGGCGGAAACCGCCATCTTTACAAATTCGCTCCGGGATACGGGGGAATCCAAATGGAGGTCGCCCTCCTGATCGCCCACCAGGATATCCAGTGCGGAAAGGACCTGGGCGGC
>JAHHSE010000065.1 GCA_020025395.1 Oscillospiraceae bacterium | reverse complement strand
CCTGAAGGGAGGAGGGAGGGGCATCTCCCTGGACACGATCCATCAGAAAAAATCCCGCCAGACCAAAACAGAGACCTGCCATGGCGATGAAAAAGAGGAGGCGCTGAGGGCGGGAAGCGTGCATTTTCATGGTGTGTCGCGTCCTTTCGATGATGAGAGAAGTATGAGGGGGAGGAGAGAATCGAAGTTTTCCACGGTGTAGGTAGGCACTATGCTGGTGGGATTGGGTCGGTGATGGGGATTGTACCATGCGGTATCCAAACCGGCATCCTGTCCCCCCTTAATATCGGAGAGGAGGTTATCCCCCACCATCAGGCAGCGGCCTCTGTCGGTGACCTTCAGGGCATTCAGCATGGGGGTGAAAAAGGCGGGGAGGGGCTTTTGCGCTCCCAGCTCCTCCGAAATAAAGAGATGGGGGAAATAGGGGGCCAGAGGACTGGCGGAGAGGCGTGCCCTCTGAACACGGGCCACCCCGTTGGTGGCGATGGCCAGGACCACCCCCGCCTGAGACAGGGTGCGGCAGAACGCCTCTGCCCCCGGGAGAAGATAGGCGCCCTCTCCCAGGCGGGTGAGATATTCTGCGTTCATGGCTTCCGGATCACAGGAGCCGCCCAAGGCGGCATTCAGACGGCGAAAGCGCTCCACCGTAAGCCAGGCCTGGGTGACCCGGCCCTGATCGAACCGGGTCCACAGCTCCCGATTAAAGGAGAGATAGAGGGCCTCGGTTTCCGGGGTAAAGGGATACCCATGGGCGGTCATCACCTGCCTTAGGGCCTCATGCTCGGCCCGGTCAAAGTCGAAAAGGGTGTTGTCCGCGTCCAGGATGACGGTGTTGTAAACCATTAGCAGGAGTCCTTCCTATGACGATGAAAATCAGTGATGAGACGGACGGTGGAGGAGACCAGAAGGACTCCGGCGGCAAGGGCGCCGGCAATGCCCATCGTCTCCAGCCCTTTGCTGACAAAGAGATCGGTCATGCCGTCCACACAGTATTTCATGGTGTAGTAAATACCCCCGCCGGGGACCAGGGGGAGAAAGGCGATGAGGAGGTATCCGGTGACGGGAGCCTTCCGAACCCGGCTCATGATTTCGGAGTAGGCCGAAATGACCAGAGCGGCGAAGAAAGACTGAATAATGGGGCTGTGTACCAGGGGGGCGGTGATGAGATAGACCAGCCAGCCAAGCATACCGCCCAGCCCGCAGAGAAAAATACCGAAGCCATGGATGTTATAAAGAAACCCGAAGCCAAGGCTGGCAAAAAAGGCGTAGAGACAGGGGAGAATCAGATCTTCCGGCATTATACCACCCCCAACAGACGAGCGATCCACAGGGCCGCGGCGGTACTGAGGGCGATAAAGACCCCGACAAAGACGGCCTCGGCGGTTTTGCTGATACCGGTAATCATGTCCCCGGTAATGATGTCCCGCATGGCGTTGGTAAAGGCAATGCCGGGGACCAGAGACATAAGGGCGCCGATGATGATCACATCATAGTTTTGTCCGAACCCAAGGGCTGAAAGGGCAAAGGCGGTGAGGGCGGAAAAAAGGCCGCCCACAAAGGTTTTAAAGATCAGGTTGGTGCCGACCCTGCCAAGAAAGATGAGGCAGAGTCCGGCGACCACGCCGCAGATTCCGGAAGCGAGGGCATCCAGCCAGGTTCCGCCAAAGAACAGACAGAAGGCCAGAGTGGCAAAAAAATAGCAGAAGAGCTGGAAGGAGAAGGAATAGGAGATCTGTGTTTGGCAGATGGCCTCCAGCCGGGCAATGGCCTCCGGCAAAGGGGGGACCTGGGCACAGATGGTCCGGCTCAAATCGTTCAGAGCCTCCAGCCTGTAAATGTCAGTGCCGTGAGAGCCGACCCGGCGGATTCGGGTGAGGGGGCGGCCGTCCGGATGATTGACGCTGACGATCAGGCAGTTTGGGATGGCGAAGACCTCTCCGGTGGAGGCGCCGTAGGCTGAAAGGACCCGCCGTACCGATTCCTCAATTCGGTAGATCTCCGCGCCGCAGAGCTGGAGCTGATAGCCCAGTTCCGTAGCAAATTGAAGCAGGGTATCATAATCCAAGTATAACCCTCCTTTGACGGGACGACCACTAAGATACTCCAATCTCTGTGGGAATTCAAGATACAAAAAATGACAAATTCGTTACATAAAAAAACAAAGACGGGGGGCCTACTGTCTGGAGACTGCGTTTGTGATGCCGGCGTGTTCCCGGGCCAGCTCCTGACAGAGGGCGGAGAAGGACCAGCCCAGATTGGTGGGGGTGGTCACGGCCTTTAGGATGTCCGTACCCAGACCGGCCTCCGAAAAGGCGGAGAGGAGGGCGTCCATCCGGGGTCTGGAAAAGCCGTGGAGAACCAGGGCGCACTGACTGGGAGGCAGGGAGATGGGGACCTTTTTGGGAGGGACGGGCAGGGAGAGGAGGGCCCCGATGGTCTCACAGGTCCGATTGGGAGGGACAAGAATGCAGGTCACGCCATGGGCGGCACAGACCTGCTGAACCAGGGGGGCCTGTCCGGATTGTCCGGGGAGATAACATAAAACCTGTTCACCGATCATGAGAAACTCCTCCTTTGAAGCAAGGGATCTGTCCTTTCAATACCTGGGGAAGGCCGCAGGTCACTCGAATTACCGTGTCGGCCTCCTGAGCCAGGGCGCAGCAGAGCCGGCCCACCGCCTCCCGCCAGGTTCGGTCGGCAGGGTCCAAAGGGACCACTCCGCAGCCCACCTCATCGCAGAGGACCACATGATCCCGCAGGGAGGGGAGGAGGGCTTGGGGGTCCCGGCCTTCTTCCAGGGCCTTGCGGACCAGGAGATGGAGCCCGTTCATCAGGGGAGGCTCCGGGCCAAAGAGGGTGCGGGCCAGGGCTGTCTTTCCCTGACAGGCCCCTCCGATCAGCAGTACGGTCATGAGAGAAAACCTCCCATCAGCGCCCCAAGGGCGCAGAGAGTGAGGACCAGGGTCTCTCCGCAGGTGATGCAGAGGCCCGCCAAGTCCCCGGTCACCCCGCCGAAGACCCGGAGGCAGAGCCGCCGGACCAGCAGGAGGCGCAGCCCTCCCACCACCAGCAGGACCCCGGTCCAGAGGAGGGAGAGAAGGGCCATACCCGTCAAAAGGAGGAGGGCCTGGAGCAGGAGAATCCCCCCCACCCGCCTGCGGTGGCTGGCCTGGGCGAAGGTGTGGGCAAGTCCGGAGGCTTTGGCGCAGGGGAGAGAGACCACGGAGAGACCTCCGAAGCATCGGGCCAGGGGGAAGCCCAGGACCAGCACCCACCGAAGAACGGGGTTCTGATAGAACTGCCCATAGAGGCCGAACTGAAGAAGAAGGAGGACCGCCAGATCCATGACCCCGAAGGCCCCCACATGGGGGTCCTTCAGAATCTCCAGCCGTTTTTCCCGCTCGGCATAGGAGGAGAGGGCATCGCAGGTGTCGGTAAAGCCGTCCAGATGAATGCCGCCTGTGAGGAGGACGGGGATGGCGGCGGCGGCGGCGGAATAGAGGAAGGTGTCCATGTCCAAATGCCGGGCCAGCAGGAGCCAGAGAAGCTCCGCCCCTCCCACGATGATGCCGATGAGGGGGAGAAAGCAGAGGGCGTATTTCATAGAGGCCTCGGTCCACCGGGTCTGGGGCATGGGGATCTTGGAATAGAGGGCGAAGGACACCCGAAATCCGGACCAGAACTGTTTCAAATCGCAGGACCTCCTTTGAGAGGGATAAGGATGCCGCAGACCGATTCCCAGGCCCCGACGCAGCGGGGGAGAAGGAGGGTGTTGAGGCGGCTGAGGGTTTGGATGTAGAGGTTGGTTTCCGGGGGATAGAGGAGGCCGTCCCGCCCCACCTCATTGGTGACCAGGACCAGGGTGTCACAGCGGGTTCGGAGGGTTTCGATCCCGGCGAGAATGGCTTTTAGGGTCTCCTCCGCCCCTTGAGGTTCCGGGGCAAAGAGATGATTTGCCGTTAGGTTGCCCAAATCCTCCAAAAGGATTCCGTCAAAATGGGAGTCTGTATGAAACCCTGCCAAATCCCGATAGCATTCCCCGGTGAGAAAGCCCTTTCCGGCCCGAAGCTTCCGATGGCGGGCGATCCGGGCGTGGGCCTCCCTGCCGAAGGGCTCCATGGTGGCGAGGTAGAGCTTGGGGCCTTGGGCGCGGAGACAGAGAAAATCCTCGGCGTGGGCGGACTTGCCGCTGGCGGACCCGCCGGTAAAGAGATAAAGCTCCCCCATCAGACCAGCGTCTCATAGTGGTCCACACCGATCTCATCGAAGCAGAGCATCTCCCGATAGACTGCTGTCATCAGGTCCAGCGGACCCAGGGCGGCCACCGCTCCGGTGCCTTCCCCCAGACGCATCTCGGCGCAGAGGAGGGGCTTTTTCCCCAGCGCCTCCAGAAGCCGGCGGCCCGCAGGCTCCGCCGACACATGGGAGGCCAGAATGTAGTCCGAGACCGAAGGGCAGAGACGGACGGCGATGAGGGCGGCCACATTGGAGATGAAACCGTCCAGAAGGACCGGGGTCCGGCAATAGGCCCCGCCCAGGCACAGCCCCACCATGCCGGCAAGATCCAGTCCTCCCACCTTGGAGAGGACATCCAGCGGATTGGCAGGGTCAGGGGCATGGAGGGCGATGGCGGTCCGAATGGCGCCGATTTTCCGGGCCAGTCCCTCGGAGGAGAGTCCGGCCCCCCGTCCGGTCATCTCCTCCACCGGGGTGCCCAGAAGGACGGAGGCAACGGCAGAGGAGGAGGTGGTGTTTCCGATCCCCATCTCCCCGGTGAGGAGGATGCGGTAGCCCTCCTCTCTGGAGCGGAGGGCGGTCTCCACGCCAACCAGGATGGCGGCCTCACACTCGGCGGGGGTCATGGCAGGCTCCCGGGTCATGTCGGCAGTCCCCATTCGGATGGGGCGCTGAAGAATCTTCTCTCCCGAGACGGGCCGGGCCACCCCGATGTTGATGGGGAGGACATCGCAGTTGGAGTGATCGGCCATAATGCAGACCGTGGTGGCCCTCCGGGCCAGATTTTCCGTGACGATGGCGGTGACCTCCTGACCGCACTGGGTTACCCCCTGGGCCACAACGCCGTTGTCGGCGCAGAAAACCGCCACTCTTCGGCGGGAAAGGTCTACATCCGGGGTGCCCTGAGCCCCTGCCAGGGCGATCAGATCCTCCTCCAGGACGCCCAGGCTTCCCAAGGGCTTCCCCATATCGTGAAGGCGCTGACAGGCCTGAGCCTTGGCCGCTTCATCGGCGGGGCGGATGCCCTCCAATATCCGTGAAAGGGTCATGATTATCCCTCCTGTTCCATAGTTTGCAAAAGGCGTTTCTTAGATTGTATCAATCGGAGAAGACTCTGTCAATCGGCAGTCCGTCCGGGGGAAAGAGGTCTTCTTTCAGAGAGGCCGGTCGTCTTTTGGGGAATTCGCGGAAAAGGGTGGAACTTTTCCTTTGGGTCTGCTATGATGAGAGCATCTTAATGAGAAAGAAGGGTCATTATGCTGAAAGAGAAAGTAGCCAAACTGCTGAACCAGCAGGTGAACAAGGAGTTTTTTTCCGCCTATCTGTATCTGGACTTTTCCAACTACTATTATGACCATGGTCTGGAGGGCTTCGGGAACTGGTATCGGATTCAGGCGCAGGAGGAGCGGGATCATGCCATGCTCTTCGTCCAGTATCTTCAGAACAACGGGGAGAAGGTGGTCCTGGAGAGCGTTGAAAAACCCACGGTCCCCCTGTCGGATGCCAAAACCGTCCTGAAGGAGGGCCTCAAGCACGAGAGATATGTCACCGCCCTGATCCACACCATCTACGATGCCGCCTACGGGGAGAAGGATTTTAGAACCATGCAGTTTCTGGACTGGTTTGTGAAGGAGCAGGGGGAGGAGGAGACCAATGTGGAAAATCTCCTCAAGCGGTTTGAACTCTTCGGGGACGACCCCAAGAGCCTCTATCTGCTGGACAATGAGCTGGCCGCCCGGACCTACACCCCGCCCTCTCTGGTGCTGTAAGGGGAAACACCCTTCTGTCCCAGGGGAAAAACGGCGAATCGCCCTTTTTTGGGGTCGATTCGCCGTTTTTTATGAAAAGGCCGGGGGGTTCTCCGGTTTACAAGCGGGAGCAAACACGGTATAATACCATGAACCATGTCATTTTTACCTTGGAGGGATCATCCTTGTCAAAATATGAATCTGAGATCTCCCGGCGCAGGACCTTTGCCATCATCTCCCACCCGGACGCCGGTAAGACCACACTCACCGAAAAGTTCCTCCTGTACGGAGGGGCCATTGCCCAGGCCGGACAGGTCAAGGGCAAGAAAAACAGCCGAACGGCCACCTCGGACTGGATGGAGATTGAGAAGCAGCGGGGAATCTCGGTGACTTCCTCGGTGATGCAGTTTCAGTATGACGGCTACTGCATCAATATTCTGGACACGCCCGGACACCAGGATTTCTCGGAGGACACCTACCGCACCCTGATGGCCGCCGACTCCGCCGTCATGGTCATCGACGCCGCCAAGGGCGTGGAGGCCCAGACCCGAAAGCTGTTTAAGGTCTGCGTCATGCGGGACATTCCCATTTTTACCTTTATCAACAAGCTGGACCGGGAGACCCGGAACCCCTTTGAGCTTTGTGAGGAGATTGAGAAGGAGCTGGGTATTGAGACCTACCCCGTGAACTGGCCCATCGGCTGCGGGAAGGAATTTCAAGGGGTCTATGACCGGAATAAGAAGAGCATTCTCCACTTCACCTCCAACGGAGGGGCCAAGGCCGCCACCGCCACCGAGGTCTCCCTGGGGGACCCAAATCTGGACGGACTCATCGGGGAAAGGCTCCACGCCCAGCTGGCGGAGGATGTGGAGCTGCTGGATGGGGCCTCCTGCGCCTTTGACATGGAGCGGGTCCGCCATGGAAAGCTCTCCCCGGTGTTCTTTGGCTCCGCCCTCACCAACTTCGGCATAGAGCCCTTTCTGGAGGACTTTCTTCGCATGACCACCCCCCCGCTGGCCCGTACCGCCGGGGAGCAGGTCATCGACTGCATGGAGGAGGACTTCTCTGCCTTCGTCTTCAAGATCCAGGCCAATATGAACAAGGCCCACCGGGACCGAATCGCCTTTATGCGGGTGGTCTCCGGGCGGTTTGACGCGGAGAAGGAGGTCTACCATGTCCAGGGGGGGAAAAAGATCAGAATTTCCCGGCCCCAGCAGCTCATGGCCGCCGAGCGGGAGATCATCGAGGAGGCCTATGCCGGGGACATCATCGGGGTCTTTGATCCGGGGATCTTCTCCATTGGGGACACCCTGTGCACCCCCGGAAAAAAGTTTCGCTTCGATCCCATCCCCACCTTTGCCCCGGAGCATTTTTCAAGGGTCCGGCCTCTGGACACCATGAAACGGAAACAGTTCCTCAAGGGGGCGGAGCAGATCGCCCAGGAGGGGGCCATTCAGATCTTTAAAATGCCCTACGCGGGCATGGAAGAGGTGATTGTGGGCGTGGTGGGCACCTTACAGTTTGATGTCTTCCAGTATCGGCTGAAGAATGAGTACGGGGTGGACCTTATTATGGAGGGGCTTCCCTATGAGTACCTGCGCTGGATCGAGACGGAGGGGGAGGAACCCGCCCGGGAGGACGAGCTTACCCTGCCCACCGATGCCAAGCTGGTGGAGGATTACAAGGGAAATCAGCTCCTGCTGTTCTCCTCCCAGTGGTCCATTCAGTGGACGGCGGACCGGAACAAAAATCTCACCATGTCTGAGTTTGGCGGGGCCAAATTTTAATCGGTTTCATTTCAGACCGGCATGAGAAAGGCCGTCGGAAAAGTCACATCTGTTTCCGACAGCCATAGAGGAGCAGGTCCCCGGACCTGCCCCTCTATGGAGAAGGGAGAGTCCTATGGAACAGAAAACCGTCCTGATCACCGGGGCCAGCCGGGGGATCGGGGCCGCCGCCGCGCGGGCCTTTGCCCATGCGGGCTACCGGGTGGCGGTGGGCTATCACACCCGGAGGAAGGAGGCCCTGGCCCTGGCGGAGGAGCTGGGGGGAATCGCCGTGGGGGCCGATGTGGGAGAGCAGGATCAGGTGGAGGCCATGGTGGAGGA
>JAHHSE010000064.1 GCA_020025395.1 Oscillospiraceae bacterium | reverse complement strand
TGCCACTCCCGCCACCCACCACATCTTCCTCCCCTCCGCTCTGGCCGCTTCCATTGGTATTCAGGCTTGGGGCGAGGCCGGACTTCTGCTGGGTGTTCTGTTCGGCATCCTCGGCTCCCTGGGCGGTGATCTGGTCGGCAAGACTCTGAACAGCCACTGCGATACCCATATCGACCCCCCCGCAACCACGATCTTTATTTTGACCATTATCATCAATGCCATTGGCAGTGTAATCGTACCCGCCTGATACGCATCGGAAATTCTTAGGAAAAGAGGCCAGTTATGGGAAAGTCCATCGGATTACTGGAACTGAAGAGCATTCCTGTGGGAGTAGAGACCGCAGATGCCGTGCTGAAGGCAGCGAATGTCGAGCTGCTGACCGCCAGTCCCACCTGCCCAGGTAAATATGTCATCATTCTCTCTGGCGCAGTCGGAGCGGTGAAAAGCGCAATGGAAAGCGGACAGCAGGTGGCAGGCATCCATCTGGTCGGTCACCACATTATCAACAATGTCCATGAATCTGTGCCCAGCGCCATCGTTGGGACTTCGGATGTGACAAAGACTGCTGCCATCGGCATGATCGAGACCATGACTGCACTGTCTGCCGTTCAGGCCGGCGATATGGCTGCCAAGGCGGCCAATGTCAGTCTGATGGAGATTCGCATTGCCCGGGGGTTGGGCGGCAAAGGATTTGTTCTGCTGACAGGAGAGATTTCCTCGGTTCGTTCGGCCATTCAATCCGCCATGCATCAATTGGCGGAAACGGGGGATATTACAAGCAGCTGCGTGATTCCCTCACCCCATCCCGGTTTGATCGAAAAGCTTTCCAACTAGGAAAGGAGGTTGCTTACAATGACTGCACCGGATTGTCCCAATTGTCATTATCCGATCCCTGATAAGGGGAAAAAAACACCTCAGGGTCTCTATCATGCGCCCGAAGAGGAAAAGGTAGAGGAGTGCCCTCAGTGCTTCTATCCGTCTGAGGAGAAGGACGAGGGGAAATCTGACGACTGCCCCCAGTGCTTCTATCCGTCTGAGGAGAAGGACGAGGAGAAGTCAGACGGCTGCTCCCAGTGTTTCTATCAGCCTGAAAAGTAATGAATACGCAGCCATCCTGCCGAAAGGAGAGATTCTTTCGGCAGGATGTGCCATTCACATGAAAGGGAAGTGAGCTGTATGGATCGATTGATTGGAAAAAAGGCACCATGGTTTTCCATGGAAGTTTTGTCTGAGGACGGAGAGAATTTCTCCCAGGCTGCGCTGGCAGACTATGCCGGAAAGTGGCTGGTTCTCTTTTTCTACCCCATGGACTTTACCTTTGTATGCCCCACAGAGCTGACGGCCTTTTCCGACTGCCTAGAGAAATTCCGGGAAGCGGGGGCAGAGCTTTTGAGTGTCAGCACCGACAGTGTCTATACCCATCTGGCCTGGCAGCGCAACGGTCTGGGTAAGCTGGGCTATCCCATGGCTTCGGATCAGACCCTTCAGGTATGTGCGGACTATGGGGTGCTGTTGGAGGAGAAAGGGGTTGCTCTGCGGGGTCTGTTTTTGATTGACCCGGAGCAAATTGTGCGGTATAGTGTAATACATGATAACAACATAGGCCGCAATCCGGATGAGGTTCTTCGGGTTTTGGCTGCCCTGCAAACCGGCGGCCTCTGTGCCGCTGGGTGGACAGAAGGGGAGGATACCCTGCATCCGGAACAGGAAGAGAGGGAAACCGTGGCTGGGGATGTCTCTGTGCGGATCTATACCATGCCGTCCTGCAGCTATTGCCGCAGTGTAAAGGAGTTTCTCAAAAACGCCGGGGTGGACTATGAAGAGATTAACCTGGAGACCGATAAGGACGGACAGGCCTTTATGAGAAACCGAGGCTATCGGGGACTCCCGGTGACGGTGATTTCCGGCAAAGAGATTGTGGGCTATGATATGCCTAAAATCAAGGATGCATTGGGAATGTAATGACAGCGTGAGGTGAATTGTAATGGATTTATTGGATTTTGGTCGGGTTCAGGAAGGGAAAATGCGAATTGTACAGGAGATGGTGCCCGGTAAGCAGGTGACCCTCGCCCATATCATCGCAAGTCCGGATGAGATCATCTATCAGAAACTGGGACTCAACCCCAGCGTGGATTACCAGCAGGCAGCCATCGGTATTTTGAGCATGACCCCTTCGGAGATCTCTGTGATTGCAGGTGATATTGCCACCAAAAGCTCCAAGGTGGAGATGGGCTTTATCGACCGATTCAGCGGTACTTTGATCTTCACTGGCCGGATTTCCAATGTACAGTCCGCTGTCGCCGCCATTCTGACCTATTTGAAGAATCATCTTGGATTTACTGTCTGTGAGATCACCCGGACATGAAAAAGATTATTTTGATGGGGCGGAGCGAGTGCGGGAAAACCACTTTGACCCAGGCCCTGAAGGGTGATGTGATTCAATATCACAAGACACAGTACATAAACCACTATGATGTGGTCATTGATACACCGGGGGAGTATGCGGAGAATGCCACCCTGGCAAAGGCGCTTGCCCTCTATACCTATGAGGCCGATGTGGTGGGACTTCTGCTCAGCGCAACCGAACCCTATTCCCTGTATCCTCCCTGCGTGACTGCTTGCTGTAACCGGCCTGTGATTGGGATTGTGACCCAGATCGACCACCCGGAGGGAAACGCGGATCAGGCACAGAGCTGGCTGGAGCTGGCGGGCTGTCATCCCATTTTCCGTGTCAGCTCCTATACCGGAGAGGGAATCTGGCAGATTCTCAACTATCTTCGGGAGCCGGGGGATGTTCTGCCCTGGGATTCCGAAGAGGCCGCAGAGCAGCCCAGAACCGTGATTTCCAACAAATACGGGGCACTTTGATCGGAGCCTATCTTGTTTTTTGTCTCGCTCGGGATGGTCCTTCCGGGGAGTATCCCATCAAACAGCCAACACCCCCCAGTACAGTGTAAATGGGTATCGGGGGGTGTTGGCCTATTGTTTTTCCGATGGAAAGGGAGATAATCCGCAGGGAAAAGGGGGAAACTGGAGAGGGAGGGGAGAGAGGATGGACCAGAAGACCTATCTTGCCATTGACTTAAAATCTTTCTATGCGTCAGTAGAGTGTATGGAGCGCTCTTTGGACCCTATGACCACTCATCTGGTGGTGGCAGATGAGAGTCGGACAGAAAAGACCATCTGCCTTGCGGTTTCCCCTGCCTTAAAGAGGTATGGGATTTCCGGCCGTGCCCGTCTGTTTGAGGTGGTCCAGAAGGTGAGGGAGGCAAACGCCCTCCGGCGGGAGAAGGCCAAAAATCACACCCTGATCGGGTCCTCTTCGGATGCTTTGGAGCTGAAAGAACGACCGGAGCTGGCCATCTGCTATGTGGTTGCTCCGCCTCAAATGGCACACTATATGGAGTACAGCGCCAGGATTTACCAGGTCTATCTCAAGTATGTGGCGCCGGAGGATATCCATGTGTATTCCATAGATGAGGTGATGATTGACGCCACAAGCTATCTGGAGCTGTACCGCCTTACCCCAAGGGAATTTGCAAGAAAATTGATTTTGGATGTTCTGCACACCACTGGGATCACCGCCACGGCGGGGATCGGCCCCAATCTCTATCTGTGCAAGGTGGCCATGGATATCGAGGCAAAGCACATTACGCCGGATGAGGATGGAGTCCGAATTGCGGAATTGGATGTGCTTTCCTATCGGCGGACCCTGTGGGACCATCGGCCCCTGACGGATTTCTGGCGGATTGGTCGGGGATATGCCCAAAAACTGGAGGCACACGGCCTCTATACCATGGGGGACATTGCCCGATGCTCTCTGGGCAGGCCCACGGACTTTCACAATGAGGATCTGCTCTATCGGCTGTTTGGGGTGAATGCGGAGCTGCTCATCGATCATGCCTGGGGCTGGGAGCCATGTACCATCGCTCACATCAAGGGGTATCAGCCCTCGGCCAACAGTGTGGGTACCGGACAGGTACTCCAGTTTCCCTATCCCTTTGAGAAGGCCAGACTGGTGGCACGGGAGATGGCGGACCTTCTGGCCCTGGGCCTAGTGGAGCATGGACTGGTTACCAATCAGCTGACTTTGACGGTGGGATATGACATTGCAAATCTAAAGGAGGAGAGCAGACGGAAAAAGTGCCGGGGGGCGATCACCAGAGATGCCTACGGACGGGAGATTCCCAGGCATTCCCATGGTACGGAGAACTTGAAGGAATATACCGCCTCTTCCAAAGCCATTCTCAACGGGATTACGGAGCTGTTTGACCGGATTGTGGACCGGGAGCTCTGGATCAGAAGGCTTCAGATTACCGCCCATCGGGTCCTGCCGGAAGAGAAGGCTGCCCGACAGACTCCCTATGAGCAGATGGATCTGTTTGCGGATCCGGGAGAGGAGGAAGAGCGGCTCCGGGAGAAACGGATGCAGGAGGCAATCCTTTCCATCAAGAAGAAATTTGGAAAAAACGCCATTCTTAAGGGAATGAATCTGGAGGAGGGGGCCACAGCCAGAGACAGGAACAATCAGATAGGAGGACATCGGGCATGAGCGGGAAGTATGACGATCTGCTCTATCTTCCTCATCCGGTATCCACCCGGCATCCTCGGATGTCCATGGAGGAGCGGGCAGCCCAATTCGCTCCCTTTGCGGCGCTCACCGGGTATGAGGCGGTGATTCAGGAAAGCGCCCGTCTGACGCAGGAGCGGATGGAGCCAAATGAAGAGGGAAAGGCGGAGCTGGACCAGAAGCTCAAGCTGCTTTTGGACTCCCTGCCTCAGCACCCGGAGCTGACCGTGACCTATTTTGTTCCGGATACCCGCAAGGCGGGGGGTGCCTACCAAACAGTGACGGGCAATCTCCAAAAAATAGATCTCTATCATCGTATGCTGGTGCTGGGGGAGGACAGGAGGATTCCGATAGAGGAGATTTTAAGGCTTGAGGGGGAGGTCTTCCAAGGGTTGGAACCCGAAACTCGCTGAGACAGGAAAAAGCGGTGTCGGACCTGAATCCGACACCGCTTTTTTCAATCGTGTTAGGAGAGCATGCTCTGCTGGCTCCGATAAAGGAAGATAACATAGAGGATGCTGGCAACCAGACTGATGATGGTGACCAGAGTGCTGAGCAGATCCGCCAGACCGGTCAGGAAGACGGCCAGAACGGTGGCAATGGCAGAGATAATGTAGCAGAGGCCATTCAGCTTCCACACCAGATCACCATTGGCGGCGATGCTCTCCTCACCAACCGCACGAAGGAGGGAAGAGGTGGTGTTACAGACATGATAAGTCTGCATGAAAGCGAACACGAACATAAGGATGGAGGAAATCAGCATCAGAAACAGACCGCCGGCAGCCAAACCGCCGGAGCCGCCGATGGCACCGCCCACCGCCATAGCAGTGGTAATCGCTAAAGCCACAGTAGCCACGATTTGGAGAATCAGCATGGTCACAGCCTTCTTGTAGCCGGGATCTGCGCTGGTGGTCTTAATGAGGCCGATCAAAGTGGTGATTCCTCCGCCCAGGGTGAGCAGGCCGCCGATCAGGGGCACAAAGGAAAACATCGAGATCAGTGTGCCGATGAACATCAGCTTCAAACCGCCTCCTGCAATTGCATATCTCTCATCTTTCATAAAACTTCTCCTCTCAAAAATACTCCCGCCAAACAAAACATCATCAGAATGGCAGGTTTGTCTACAATGGAAAGCATCGTATAAGAATTTACCGCCTCCCATTATATTCCTCTTTATCCTACACCCGCCGTCTACATTCGTCAATATGTAATCTTGTAAAAATGCAGAATTCATGGGGAAAAGATCCAAATCAAATGAATGAAGCTGTTTTTGGGGGAAGGACACCGGGAAAATCAAATCCCCGGTTGCAGAGTGGGGAATTACTGTGGTACACTGTGTTCATAAAGGAATCTGAACGCTCCCTCGGATTTGGGGAGAGCGTGAAGGAAAAGGAGTGTATGAAATGGAACTCTACATTGTCGATGCGTTTACCAGTCAGAGGTTTTCGGGGAACCAGGCTGGGGTAGCCCTGCTGGGAGCCGAGGAGGTCTTTCCCTCGGAGGAGGAGATGACTGCGCTGGCAGGGGAGCTGAAGCACTCTGAAACGGTCTTTGTGAAGGAGCGGCAGGAGGGGGGCTTTCATCTTCGCTACTTTACCCCCGGCGGAGAGGTGGACCTCTGCGGCCATGCTACGGTAGGGGCCTTTACCGCCCTCCGGGAGAAGAAGGGGCTGAGGCCGGGGGAGTATCCGGTCCACACCCTGGCGGGGGATCTTTCGGTGGGGGTGACGGAGGAGGCGGTCTGGATGGATATGGCTGCGCCAAAGGTCCTCCGTGTTTTTTCCCCGGAGGAGATCCCCCCGCTCTATGAGGCCTACGGCCTGACCCCGGCGCAGAAACCGGAGGGTCTGGAGGCGAAAATCGTCTCCACCGGGCTGGCGGATATCCTCCTCCCGGTGACTGCGGAGGGGCTGGACGGAGCCAAACAGGATCGGGACAAGGTCCTTGCCCTGTCAGAGTATTATGATGTAGTGGGCTTTCACCTCTTCTGCCTCCATGAGACCGGGACGGCCCGGTGCAGAAATTTTGCACCCCGGTATGAGATTGATGAGGAGGCGGCCACAGGCACCTCCAACGGGGCGCTGACCTGGCTGCTGTATGAGGCGGGAAGGATTCGGGAGGGGGAAGAAAATTCCTTCCTCCAGGGGGAGGCCATGGGCAAGCCCTCGCTGATCTGCAGCCGCCTGACCATGGAGGGGGGGCGCCCCAAAATCAGAGTGGGAGGGCCTGGGGTTCTCAGCTTGGAGGCCAAGCTGCTCTAAGTCGTCTTTCCCATATCACACAGCAGGTAATAGGGAGTACCATATAATATGAGCGATCTGTTTGAAAAATCCATCCAGACCTTGGAGCTTCCGAAGGTATTGGAACAGCTGGCCCAGGAGGCCGTCACCCAGGAGGGGAAGGAGCGCTGCCGCAGCCTCCGTCCCATGACCGACCCGGAGGATGTCCGGCGGGCACTGGATGAAACCACCGCGGCCCTGCAAATGCTTACCCTGCGGGGGTCCCCGTCTCTGTCTGGTGTGCGTCCGGTGTGGGCCAGCCTGGAGCGGGCAGACCGGGGAGGAAGCCTCAACCCCAGAGAACTGCTGGACATTGCCTCCGTCCTCTCTGCCGCACGGAACGCCGGGGACTATGCCGCCGGGAACGGGAGCAAATCCATTTTAGATCCCCTTTTTGCCAATCTGACCGCCAATCGGTTTTTGGAGGAGAAGATTACAGGCTCCATCCTTAGCGAGGAGGAGATCGCGGACTCCGCCTCCTCCGAGCTGGCGGATATCCGCCGCCATATGCGGGCGGCGGCGGCACGGGTGCGGGAGGTGCTCAATAAGATCATCTCCTCCTCCCAGGCCAAATATCTGCAGGAGACCATCATCACCCAGCGGAACGATCGGTATGTGGTTCCCGTCCGGGCGGAGTGCAAGAATGACATTCCCGGACTGGTCCACGATGTCTCTGCGTCAGGGGCCACCTTTTTTATTGAGCCAATGGGAGTGGTCCAGGCCAACAACCAGCTCCGGGAGCTGGCGGCGAAAGAGAAAAAGGAGATTGAGCGGATTTTGGCGGCTCTCTCCGCCGACTGTGCCGCCTGTAAGGAGGACATTCGTCAGGACTATGACCTGTTGATTTTGATCGACTGTATTTTCGCGAGGGCAAAGCATTCGGCGCACACCGGAGGGATGGCCCCCAAACTGTCCAAGACCGGACTCTCCTTTCGGAAGGCCAGACACCCTTTGCTGGATGCCAAAAAGGCGGTGGCCAACGATTTTTCCCTTGGGATCGACTTCGATACCCTGATGATTACCGGGCCAAACACCGGCGGTAAGACAGTAACCCTGAAGACCATGGGCCTTTTGACCCTGATGGCCCAGTGCGGGCTTCATATTCCCGCCGCGGATGACAGTGAGGTGCGCGTGTTCCGGCGTGTTCTGGCGGACATTGGGGATGAGCAGTCCATTACCCAAAGCCTGTCCACCTTTTCCTCCCATATGACCAACATCGTGGGAATCCTCCATGAGACGGATGAGGAGACCCTGATTCTCTTCGACGAGCTGGGGG